>JASFRE010000048.1:0-13881 GCA_050115055.1 Candidatus Eiseniibacteriota bacterium
CCGGTAAAGAGACTGGCGTGCGACGGGCGGGTCCAGCTCGAGGGCGAGACCGCGCGCTCGAACACGATGCCGCGGGCGGCGAGGCGCTCGAGGGTCGGGCTGGTCGGACGGTCGTAACCGTAGACCGACAGGTGGTCGGCTCGCACGGTGCAGAGCGTGACCCAGAGGACGTTGGGTCGCTCGCTCGCCGCGGCCTCGCCGGTGGACGGCGCCGCCGGCGCACTCCGGGTCACGGTGAGCGCTTGCAGGCGTGCCAGGGGGACCGACGCCAGGACGAGGAGCACGACGATCGCTGCCGCCGCCCGCCACGCCGCCCCCCGCAGCAAGCCGGCGCCGTGCGCGCGCGGCGCCCGCCGCAGACCGGGCAGCGCCACCGCCGCCGCGATGAGCAGTCCGATCGACACGATCAACAGCACCTCGCCGAGGCGGGCGAAGCGGTCCGACAGGATGTGCTCGTTGATCCACGTGCTGCGCGCCCAGCCGATCACCATGGCGGCGGTCAGGGCACCGAACAGCGCCGCGTAGACCGCCACCAGGCGGTCGCCCCGCACGAGCCAGCGCCCGGTCAGCAGTCCGAGAACGGCACCCGCGAGGCCGAGGACGATCGCGCCGACGGCGAGATGCAGGATGACGCTGCGCGCCACGAAGCCGGTGAGGTCCGCCATGCCCGACACGTGCGTCGTCAGGTTCCAGAGGATGAGCGAACCCTCGCGCAGCCCGAGAAGGGCACCTCCCAGTGCCCCGACCGCGGCGGCGACGACGACGTGCCTGCTCCACGCGTGCATGGCCCACCTCCTCGTGTCGGCGGCCCGGACGGCTCGGGGCGGCTCGGTCCGTGGCCATCGCGTGCGGCGCCCGGCCGCGTGCGACCCTCCGGTCGCCCGCCGGGAGCAGCGCTGCGTGGCGCCGACGGTGCCGTCATTATCGGCACATTCGCGTGTGGTCTGAAACCGCCAATCCGGCCGTCGGCGGCCCGAGATCACGGCTGCACGTCAGGATCAGGCGCCGAGCAGGTCGCGCAGATGGCCAGCCACGTAGTCGACGTCGCCCACCGTCATGTCGGGAAACAGCGGCAGCGACAGCGAGGCACCGTACACCGCCTCGGCGACCGGCAGGTCTCCGGCCCGGCAACCGCATGTCTCGCGGTAGAACGGTTGCAGGTGGAGCGGCCGGAAGTGGATCGAGGTACCGATCTGTCGCTCCCTGAGTGCCACCGCCAGCGCGTCACGCGCCAGCGGCGCCTCCGGACGCAGACCGAGCAGGAAGAGGTGGTGGGCGTGCCGCCCGCCGGGGATCTCGGTCGGCTGCCAGGTCACCGGAAGTCCGTCGAGGACATCGACATATCTCTCGACGAGCACGCGCCTTGCACCCCAGAGCTCGTGCAGTTTCTCGAGCTGCACGAGACCGATGGCAGCGAGCACGTCGGGCAGGTTGTACTTGTAACCGGCGTCGACGACCTCGTAGTGCGCGTCGCCCTCACGGTCATAGCGGCGCCAGGCATCACGCGACAGACCGTGCAGCGCCAGGATGCGCGCCGCGTCGACGAGCTCCGGACGGCGGCTGACCAGCATCCCCCCCTCGCCGGTGGTGATGGCCTTGGTGGCGTAGAAGCTGAACGCCCCGGCATCACCGAGCGTCCCCGCGCGCTGCCCACCCCACACGGTCTCGATGGCGTGCGCGGCGTCCTCGAGCACCGCCAGGCCATGCCGGGTCGCCACCTCGCCGATCGCCGTCATGTCGCACGGGTGGCCGCCGAGATGCACGGGCACCACCGCGCGGCTGCGTGGCGTCACCCGCGCCGCGAGGTCCCGCGGATCGAGGCACTGCGTCCGCGGATCGATGTCGCAGAACACCGGTCGCGCCCCGAGGTGGACGACGACGTTGGCGGTGGCCGCGAAGGTCGTGGTCGGGAGGAGCACCTCGTCCCCGGGACCGACCTCGAGCAGGCGGAGCCCCAGATGAAGGGCGGCGGTGCACGAGCTCACGGCGGCCGCCGCCGCGGGCTCGAGCCCGAGCTGGCCGGCAAAGGCGGCCTCGAGGGCGCGCGCGCGCGCCCCGGTCGTCAACCAGCCCGACCGCAACACCTCGGTCACGGCGGCGATCTCCGCCTCGCCGATCGCCGGGCGGTGGAACGGCAGGAACTCGGAGCGGATGTCGAGACGTCGGGAGGTGCTCACGACAGCGGATCTTCCAGGAACCGGCAGGGTCTTGTCCAGCACCGGGGACGGTTGTTCCAGATATCCCGCGGATCGCGCTCGGCGACGTTGCCGATCGGGTCCATGCGGTAGCACAGCCGCACGTCGCCGTTGGCGTCGATGTCGAAATCGGCGACGGCGCTCCGGCAGCTGCGGCTCCTCAGGTGCTGGTCGTGGCTCACCACCTTCTTCTGCAGCGCCAGCGGATCGGCAAAGTAGTGCTTCATGAACTCGAGCGAGTCGACCGTGTTGTGGATCGGATACCCCTCGCCCTTCAGGTGGATCAGCTGGTCGATGACGCGGTGCGCGGCGGCGGTGTCGTCGATCCACAGCGGACTGCGCTCGAACCAGCGGGGATCGTGGGGCTCCATGTAGGTCTGCTCGATGGGCTGGTACTTGATCGAGTCGATGCCGTGCTCGCGGGCCCAGCGCGCCACATCGGCGACCTCGTCGAGGTTCTGCTTGAAGATGACCACGTTCAGGACCAGGTCGGTCGAGGCGTCGCACGCCCGCTTGGCCGCGCTCAGGAGCTCGATGGCATGGCGCGCCCGCTTGCCGAACCCCTCGAGGCCGCGCAGGAAGTCGTGGGTCCCATCCGAGACCCCGTCGAGCGACACCTGCACGACGCGCGGATCGAGCTCGAGCAGCGCCGTGGCGCGCGCCTCGTTGACCAGCCAGCCGTTGGTGAGGAGGTAGAGGCTCAGCTCCAGGTCGCGGGCGGCGCCCAGCACCTCGAAGAGGTCGCGCCTGAGCAGGATCTCGCCGCCCGTGACGGTGATCGGCGCCCCTGCTCCGAGCCAGCTCCGCAAGCGCCGGAGCACCCCGATCCACTGCTCGGTGGTGAGCTCCGGAATCGCGTGCTCGGGCTTGTAGATGTCACAGTGCCGGCAGCGCGCGTTGCAGCGCATGGTCAGCTTGATGCAGATGAAGGTCGGCCGCGAGACGTTGAGGCCGCTGCGCAGCGCCAGGCCTTGCAGCCGGTACTGGAGGAGCTCGTAGGCCCGGGTGCGGATGTCGAGATGGTGCATGGTCGCGATCCTCTCAGCGCGGGAGCGGACGATCGTGGCGCCGGCGCACCAGCGCCGCGCCGTCGCCGGGCCCGCCCGGCGGCTCAGCCGTCGTTCGGGACGGACTCGGCGATGCGCCGGCCCGCCGCCTCGTCACCGCCTGTCTCCTCTCCATCCGGGTCCGGGTCGATGCGGCCGCCGCCGGTCGACGGCCCCCAGGGCCCTGGCAGGCCGAACCTGCCGCCCTGCGTGGCGAGCCGCACGTAGGCCGCCAGGAGTCCGCGGAACTTGTGGTTGATCGCCACGGAGGACTCGTTGACCGGCTCGCGCCGCGTCGCCATGGTGACGTAGTACATCGGCAGCATCAACCGGACGAGTTCCGCATCGAGCTCGAGGGTGTGCACATAGCGCTCCACCATGCCGCGCACCAGCCGGTCGAACCAGCGCCCTCGCTCCGGCACGCCGAACAGCGCGTGCGCGGCCGGATCGCGTCCACCGACGTCGAGACGCTCGCGGGCGCTGCCCCGCCGCAGCACCAGGCTGTCGATGAAGTTCCAGAGGTCGTGATAGGAAGCATCCAGCAGCCGGAAGTCGGGCCAGTCGATGATCCGGAGCCGCCCCTGGTGGACGTAGATGTTGCCGGGCCAGAGGTCGCCGTGCGAGGCAACCGCCATCACCGGCCGTCCGCGGTGCTCCTCCAGGCGCCGGGTGAGCTCCTCGAGATAGGTGAGCTCCGTACCGTCGAGGTCGTAGTAGCTGCGGAGCCGCGCGATCGGCTCCACCGCCGCCTGCCGGTAGAGCTCGCCGTCGAACTCCTGGCGCCCGCCGCCGCAGCGCCCGAAGGCGATCAGCCAGCTGGTGACCCGGTCGAGATAGGGCTCAACGCGTCGCCGCTCCGGCGGGCGGCGCAGGTCGATGAACGGCAGGAAACGCCGCCCCCCCGCGGCCTCCTCGACCCCGACCCAGTAGCGCCCGAACGGCAGCCCTGCCAGTGCCGCCGGGATGGAGGCGGCGATCTCCTCGGTGACACGGGCGCGGATGCGATTCAGGAGGTCATACTCGCGCACCAGCTGGGCCTGCGCCGCGCGATCGGCGGTGATCTTGAGAACCAGCGACGGTTCACGATCGCCGTCCAGGAAGGCGTACAGGTAGACGTACTTGCGCGGAAAGTCGACCACCGTCCCGAACTTCATGAGGTGGATGGCGGACGGTTCCGGCAGGCTGTCGCCGACGATCGCCGACCAGTGGGCGCGCAGGTGATCGGTGAGACGGTGAATCACGTCGCCCCTCCCCGGCTGGCCAGCAGCACGTACCCCGGCGACAGGACACGCAGGACACCGGCACGCGCCGCCTGACGCAGTGCGCCCCGCAGCAGGCGCCGGCGCCAGGTCTCCTCGAAGAAGGGCGGCTGGTAGTGGTACGACAGGGCGCCGCTGCTGTCCAGCGGCAGGACGATGCGCGGATCCGCCAGGCTCGGCAGGCAGATGCAGCTGGTCAGACGTGCGAAACCGGCGCGGCGCAGGCTACCGCGTGCGCCCCCGTAGGTCGTGCCGCCCCGTCCCGTCACCGAGATCGACCCCAGGCCCTCGTAGGCCAGCAGCGGGCGCGCGAGCGGCGCCAGCAGGCTGGGAAACTCGGCAATCAGCATGCCGTGCGGCGCCAGGGCGCGCCCGGCGGCCTCGGCCAGCGCCTGCCGCCGCTGGCGATCCCCCGTCACCTCGCGGCTCAGTGCCACCAGGGCATAGGCCGACTCCGGCACGTGGTGGCCGTCGGCGCTGCGGTCGACCGGCCCACCGATGCTCACCGACAGGCTGGTCTCGAGTTCCAGGTCACCGTCGCCGAGGAGCAGCACACGATCGCCCGGCAACAGGCCCATGAAGGTCCCCAGGGTGCTCAGCGCTCATCCTCCTCGTCGCGGCCGGCGTCGCCGTCGGTGCCGGCCCGGTTGGTGTCGTGCCCACCGCCGCCGAGCTGCCGCTTCAGGGCACGGAGCGCCAGGAAGCCGTGCCTGCCGAGCAGCGACAGCGCCAGGTAACGCGCCACCTCGACCGACGGCTGCAGCCAGAAGGCGTGCCAGAACGCGGCCCGCGCCGGCCCCATGTCGAGACGTCCGAAGTAGCCGATCCCCAGCACCAGGAAGTAGGCGTTGAAGTAGGCCTCGCGTCGCCGCCGGCGCGCCGCTGGCGAGCGGTCCGTGGCGTCGTGATGCCGGTCCAGGATCCGGAAGATGTTGCACCGCCTGAGCTCGGGATCGACCGAGCGATTGCCGGCGTGCTTGCGGTAGATCGTGAGCGGCTCGTCGACGAAGTCGACCTCCCAGTCACGTGCGATCCGGATCCAGAGGTCCCAGTTCTCGATCGACGTCAGCGACTCGTCGAAGCCACCGGCCGCGAGGATCGCCGCCCGTCGCGCGGCCACCGACGAGCCCACCATGATGTTGCGCACCGACAGGAGATCGTAGATCCGACCGCGTCCCTCCGCCGGGCAGCGATGCTCGCCGAGCGGCGCACCATCCTGATCGATCAGCGCCGCCGCGGTGTAGCACAGCCCGAGACGCGGGTTGGCGTCGAGGAGGACCAGCTGGCACTCGAGCTTGGCCGGGCGCCAGAGGTCATCCGCATCCAGGAAGGCCACGTAGGTGCCACGCGCCGCCTCCAGGCCGCGGTTGCGGGCCGCCGCCGGGCGCCCCTCGTTGGGCTTCCGCACCACCCGCAGCCGGTCGCCGTAGCCGCTGAGCAGGGACGGGGTGGCATCGGTCGAGCCGTCGTCGACGACGATCACCTCGTAGTCCTGACAGGTCTGGGCGAACACGGAGGCGAGCGTCGCCGGCAGCGTGCGGGCGGCGTTGTAGGCCGGGATCACCACCGAGAAGCACGGCGTCGTCATCGGCGACCTCCGTGCACCTCGCCGGCTGCGCCGGGTTCGTGTCGCGGCGGGCGATGGCCGCGGTAGACCGCGACGTGGGCGGCGCCGATCGGCGCCCAGTCGAGTGCAGCGGCCCGCCGCCGGGCGCCCGCCGCCAGCGCCGCGCGATCGGCGGTCAGGGCCAGGGCCAGCGCCGCCGCCAGCCCGTCCGGCGGCTCGTAGAGGATGCCGGCGTCGTCGCCGACCAGCTCCGGCAGGCTGCCCAGCCGCGGCGCCACCAGCGGCAGCCCGAAGCTCAGCGCCAGGATGGCGGATCCCGATACCAGGATGCGCTCGAAGGCCGCCACCGCGTAGTCGGCGGCCCGCATGTAGACCTGCACCATCGCGTCCGGCACGTAGTCGAGACACCAGCGCACGTCGACATCGCGGTACGCCGCGCGCAGCGCCTCGACCGCCTCGCGGTCGACCGCCTCGCGCGGCCGCCCGACGACCAGCAGCGTCGCCCGGTCACCGCGCGGGGTGCCACGCGCCATGCTGGCGAAGCTCTCGACCAGGCGACGGATGCCCTTGTAGCCGCGGATCAGTCCGAAGGCCAGGAAGACCACCCGGTCATCGGCCAGCCCGAGCCGCACGCGGGCCTCGGGACGGCGCACGGTGTCCGGGTAGACACCCTCGTAGCTGCCGTGCGGGATGGCGTGCACGCCGCCGAACAGCTTGCGCCCGCGCAGCAGGGGGCGCGCCGCCTCGCAGTGGATGACGACCTCCGAGAGGTTCATCGCCGCCAGATGGGCGATGTGATCGGCGAGCGGCGTCGGCGAATCGTGCGGCTGTGCGTTGTGCATCGTCCAGACCAGCCGGTAACCGAGGAGTCGCGCGAAGAGCAGCATTTTCGCGAAGCAGAGCGCCAGGACGACGCTCTTGCGCGATGCGTCGTCACGGCGGTAGAAGACGTGCAGCCAGTGCAGGTGCAGGACGTCGACACGCCGGCGCGCGCTCCACAGCCATCGCCAGCCCGGACGGCCAGGATCGACCACCTCGGCTCCGGCTGCGGTGACGGCACGCGCCAGGAGCTCCGCGTACGGGTTGGTCGGCACCCGCACCGGCACCAGCGCGACGCGCACCGGCGCGGCGCTCGCCGGGGCAGCCGGCATCGTCCCGTCCGGGGCCGGGCGCGTCTCGCCCGCCCCCGTGGTCGGTGACGCCGGTGACCCCGCCCGGGACCCGCTGGCTCGTACCAGTGACTCGCTCATGCTGCTCCGCCTGTCGCCGCCCGGGCCGCGGCCGCCCGGCTCCCGGAACGACGCCATGCCCCTCATCGGATTATCGACCGGCCGCTGCCCCTTTGGACGCCATTCCACCCGGCCGGACGCCCACCGACGCTCACGGGGGTTCTGCCTCGCCGCGGCGCAGTGCGGTCAGGCCGGCCCCGAGACCGATCAGGGTCAGGGCGAGCGGCACGACGCGCAGGCCCAGTGACGACTCGCCGATGCCGGTGGTCAGCAGCCCGACCAGGCCACCGAGACAGCCGGCGATCAGAGCCGAATCGGCCACCGCCGCCGGCCGCCACGCCCGCCCGGCGGCCATCATCCGGAGGGCGCTGACCACGACCAGCACCAGGAAGCAGGCCGCTGCCGGCAGGCCGCTCCGGGCCGCGATGCCGAGCACGAGGTTGTAGCAGTTCGGCGCATCGGCGTGACCGACGAGCGGGGCAGCGGCGATCGTGTCGATGCCGCGCTGCCACTCGCGCGTTCGGTCGCCGAGCAGCGCTCCGCCGCCGCCGAGCGACCCCAGGCGCTCGGCATAGACCGCCGGCACGCCGGGAAGCTCGATGCCGCCCACCAGGAGCAGACCGGCCACTCCGCCCACCAGGAGCAGCAGCGCCGCCGCGACGAGCGCCGCGCGGCGGCGCCCCCACCACCAGGCCAGGCCGGCAACGACGAGCAACGCCAGCCAGCCACCCACCCAGCCCGAGCGTGAGAAGCTCACCCCGAGCGCCGCCAGGCCCCCGAGCGCCCCGGCCCAGCCGAGCCAGGCACGCGGGTCCCGGCCCGGCCTCGCCAGCGCCAGTCCGAGCGCCAGCGGCGCCACCAGGGTCAGGTGGATCGCCAGGAGCTCCGAGCCCCCCACCAGCTGCCCGATCCGGGGCACGCCACGCACGCTCGCCCCGACCGCCACCTCGACGGCGGCGGCCAGTGCCAGCAGCAGCGCTGACGCGGCAGCTGCAGCGCTCAGGCCACCCACCCCGCGCCAGCCGGCCCGGGCGCCGCAGGTGCAGGCCACCCCGGCCATCCAGGCCAGGCGGAGCGCCCGCAGCGCCCCCGGCGTCCCGACCCGGGACAGGCCGGCGACGGCCGCCAGCGCCATCCAGCCCACCATGCCCCAGAGCGCCCAGCGCGCGACCCGTGCCGGAGCGCCCGCCGGTGCGGTGGACGGGCCCACCGGCGAGGCCGCGTTGGCGGGACCGGTCTCCCCGGCCCCCCGGCCGCCGCGTAATGCGATCCCCGCACTCGCCGCGAGCAGAAACGCCTCTGCGGGGTACAATGCTCCGGAGCCTGCGGCCCGCCACGGCTGCAGGTTGGCGAGCGCCGCCAGCGGCACCGCGATCACCCAGACCGCGAGCGGCCGGCGGGCGATGAGCGTCGCCGCGCCCCCGGCGACGGCGAACGACAGCACCAGAAAGCGATCAGGGGTGAGCAGCAAGCCGCCGACCAGAAGAGCGACGGAGATGCCCGCCTCGAGCGCCCCCTGCCAGGTGGGTCGTGTGGCGCCGATCGCGTGGTCGACCGGGGCCGCCGCCCTCGAGAGCACCTGCCCATGGACATCCTGATCGAGATTGCCCGGGGAATCCGCCACGGGCTCTACGCCCTGACCTCGCTCCACGTGTTCGGGATCGAGTTCGATATCGTACTCCACTTCGTGATCGGCGCCGTGATCTTCGCCATCGCGCAGGCGCGTCTGGGAACGCGCCGTGCCGCGCAGCTCCTGGCGGCCCTGATGGTCGCCAAGGAGATCGTCGACCTGTTCCTCAAGTCACAGGTTCGCTACATCCTCGGCAACATTTCGCGGGCGCCGACGGCGATGTTCGTGGACATCGGTCTGGACCTGCTGACCGGCGCCGTCGGTGGTCTCGTGGCCTGGTTCTGCCTGCGGCAGTGGCGCCGGCTCCGGGACCACTCCTCCTCCGCCCACTCCGGTCCTTCGCTGCCCTGAGCGCTGCCGCGCCCCGCGACCGGCCGCCACCTCCACTTCCCCGACCGCCGCCTCCGTCGCCCCGGCGGCCGACTCCGTCTCCGACTTCCCGGCTGCCACCGGCGGCGCACCGCCACGATGCGCCGCGACCAGTGATGCGTAGAGGTCGAGCATGCCACGCGCCACGTGCGGCCAGGCATAGTCGCGCTCGGCACGCAGCCGGCCGGCCTCGCCGAGCTGCCGGCGCCGCGTCGCATCGCCCAGCAACGCCACGACGGCGGCGGCGAAGTCCTGGGCCGAGTCGGCGATGACCAGATCGCGACCGGAGACCGCGTCGAGTCCTTCACACCCGACCGTCGTCGACACCAGCGCCTTCTGCTGCGACCAGGCATCGAGGATCTTGAGCCGCGTCCCGCCGCCGACCCGGAACGGACAGACGTAGAGGGACGCTTCATCGACGTAGGGCCGGATGTCCGGGACCAGTCCGGTGACGCGAACGCGCTCGGGATCGGCCGCCGCGGCGCGCCGCGCCTCGGCGCTCGGATGCGAGCCGATCATCGTCACCGTCGCGTCCGGTCGCGCCTCGAGGATGCGTGGCCAGATCTCGGTCAGGAACCAGTGCATGGCATCGGCGTTCGGATACCAGCTCATGCCACCCGCGAAGACCAGCCCTGCCCCGCCGCCCTCCGGCCGAGGCCCGGGTCGGAAGTAGTCGACGTCGACGCCGTTCACCACCACCTCGACCCGCGCATCGGGCACGCAGGCGAGGAACTGCCGGCGGTCGGACTCCGACACCGCCACGTGGGCATCGCAGTGGCGCAGGAAGGACTCCTCGCAGCGCGCCAGCCGCGCCGCCTGGCGATGCAGGTACCAGCTGGTGAGTGGATTGCGTTCGGCGCGCGCCCGCCGGGCGAGCAGCTCCGACTCGACGTTCTGGTGCACGAGAATCTGCGGCAGGTCGGGCGCGAGGGCGCCGTACTGCGCCATGGCGATGGTCTCGAACTGAACGATCTCGACCGGCCTCCGGCTCAGGAGATCGATGACCGCCTCCTCGAGCGCCGGCGCGTAGAAGCGCGGCACCGAGTACGGGTGGCGCGAGAACAGGTTGCCGAGGAGCAACCGTCCATAGGCACCACGCGAGCCGTCCGTCGGGATCGGGAACACCTGCACCTCGGCGCAGAACGAGCGCAGGTGCTCGACCGAGGCCTCGAGCGGTGCTCCCGGCTCGAGCAGCACCCCCTGGTTCAGCGCGTAGAGGTGGACGCGGTGCTCACGCGCCACCTCGCGCAGCAGGTTGTAGCACCGCAGGAGAACGCCCGAGGTGGTCGGGTACGGCACCAGGTGAGAGAGGATCAGGATCTCCATCGGCTCTGTCCGTTCGGCTCCCGGTCTCGACCCGCCGCGCCGGTGCGGCGTGCCCTCATCATCATACCGCACGATCCGTCGCCAGCCACCATGGAGGCGACGCATGCCGCGAGCGGGCGCACGGCGGCGGTCACGAGACGTTGCCCAGGCGCTCGCCGGCGGTGGCGACGGCCGCTTCCAGGCCGGCACCGGTCTCGATGTAGTCCCGGTGCCAGAGCATGAAGGTGATGAGCCCCCAGATCTGGTTGTCCAGGTTGGCGCGCAGTGCGAAGTGATCGTCGAGCACCCGGCGCACGGCGGCGTAGTCGAAGACCCCGACCCGGCGCACCGCCGACTCGGTCAGCACCTCCTCGACGAACGGCCTGAGCTCCCGACGGAACCAGACGGTGAGCGGCACCGAGAAACCCATCTTCCGCCGGTTCAGGATCCCGGGTGGCAGGAGGTCGGCCACCGCCTGCTTCAAGATGAACTTGCGCTCCATGCCCCGGAGCTTCAGCCCGGGCGGGATGGTCGCCGCGTACTCCAGCAGATGATGATCGAGGAACGGTACCCGGACCTCGAGCGAGTGCGCCATCGCCATGCGGTCGGTCAGCGTCAGCAGGTCACCGGGCAGGTAGAGCTTGAGGTCGATGAACAGCGCCCGGTGCAGCGGGTCGGCGTCGCGGACCAGCTCCGCGTGGCTCCGGAACAGGTCACGGGGCTCGTCGAGGGCGATCTGCTCCCGCATCGCCGGGCTGAGTAGCGCCGCCCGCCCCGCGGCGCCGAAGGCCGAGATGAGCTCCAGGTAGCGATCGTCGAAGTCGAGCTGCATGGCGCGTACGAAGCGCTTGGCGCGGCCGCTCCAGTGGCCGCCACCGCGCGACTCCGGCAGCCGCTCGACCAGCGGCGCCACGAGGCCGCGCACCAGCCCGCGCGGCAGCCAGCCGAGGCGCTCGGCCAGCAATGCACCGCGGTAGCGCTCGTAGCCCGCCACCACCTCGTCGCCGCCGAGCCCGGAGAGCGCCACGGTGACGTGCCGCCGTGTCATCGAGGAGAGGTACCAGTTGGGAATCGCCGACGAGTCGGCGAACGGCTGATCGAAGGCCCTGACCAGCCGTGGCACCAGCTCGACCAGGTCGGGGCGCACGACGAACTCGTGGTGATCGGTGGCGTACTGCTCCGCGACCTGGCGGGCGGGCCGGCGCTCGTCGAAGGCCTCGCCGCCATCCTCGTAGCCGATCGAGAAGGTCCTGACCGGACCGTCGGCGTGCGCCGCCATGAGCGCGACAATCGACCCCGAGTCGATACCGCCCGACAGGAAGCCGCCGAGCGGCACGTCGGCGATGAGTCGCGCGCGGACCGCGTCGTCGAGATGCGCCCGCAGCCCCGCGGCGTGCTCCTCGTCGGAGCGGCTGCGGTCGACCGCGTAGCAGAGCTCCCAGTAGCGCTCCAGGCGCGGCTCGCCACCGCCCTCGACCACCAGCCGGTGCGCGGCCGGCAATTCGTGAATGCCCTCGAAGATGGTGAGCGGCGCCGGCACGTAGAGGTAGGTCAGGAAGTGATTGAGTGCCGACGGACTCAGGCGGCGCTCGACCGCCGGGTGCTGGAGCAGGCACTTGAGCTCCGACCCCCAGAGCAGCTGGCCGCCGGCGATCGTGTAGTAGAGCTGCTTGATGCCGACCCGGTCCCGCGCCATCAGCAACCGGCGGCGGCGACTGTCCCAGAGCGAGAAGCAGAACATGCCGTCGAAGCGCTCGACGCACGCGGTGCCCCACTCCTCGTAGGCATGGACGATCGCCTCGGTATCGGTCCGCGTCCTGAAGCGATGGCCGCGCGCGGTCAGCAGGCGTGCCAGCTCCTGGAAGTTGTAGACCTCGCCGTTGAAGACGATCCAGATCGTGCCGTCCTCGTTGGCGATCGGCTGCTGCCCGCCCTCGACGTCGATGATCGCCAGCCGCCGCATCGCCATCCCGATCCAGCCGTCGTCCTCGTAGAAGCCGTCGGAGTCGGGGCCCCGGTGGGTGATGACGCGGTTCATGTCGGCGAGCGCCGCCCGGTCGATCGGACGGGGCGTGCCCAGCGCGTGGATTCCGGCGATTCCGCACATGGTGGTGGTTCGGGCTCCTGCCCTGGACGCGTCACGGCTCGACGCGCCGGGCTCCGGCGTGCTCAGCGCTGCGTCGGCTCCCAGGTCACCTGCCGTCCACCGGCGAGGAAGCGGAACCAGGCCGACAGGATCGACAGGTTCACGTTGGTGAAGAACAGGGGGATCTTGACAAAGGGAAACACCTCGAGCCCGCGGTGCAGATAGCCGGCCAGCGCCAGGGCATAGAAAACGAGCTGCGCGACCAGGGCAGCGGCATGGAAGCGACTGTGCGCGGCCAGGACGAGGCTGGCCACGAGCAGCAGCAACAGGAAGAACGGTACCGTCCAGCGCAGCACCTTGTGGCTCCACAGCCGGAAGGCGGCGCCCGGATGACGGATCGGATCGAGGAGCACGCGCATCGACCAGAGGACGGCCATGCCGCGCATCACGGTGCGCACCTTGCGGCGGAACTCGGCCTCCGGTGCCGTCAGCGCCCGGTAGGTGCCGATGGCACGCGGCTCGGGAACCGTACGGTAGCCGGCCTCGATGACCTTCAGAGGCGTCAGGAAGTCACGCGTCAGTGCCGGTTCCCAGCGCGCCGCCAGCGCCCGGCGCACGGCGTAGAACGAGCCCGAGGCGCCGATCAGCGTGCCGCGCCGCGCCTCCTCGTCGCGCAGCCACATCTCGTAGCGCACGTAGAGGCCCTCGCCACCGTCCCCGGACGTGCCGTTCTCACCGAGCACCCGATCGGTGCTCGAGACGCAGCCGACACCGGGATCGGCGAAGTTCTCCATCATCGCACGGATCGACTCCGGGTTCAGCATGATGCGGGCATCGGAGAACACGAGGATCTCGCCCCGCGCGCGCTCGATCGCCGCGTTCTGCGCCGCCACCTTGCCCTGCCGTTCCGGTAGCGCCACCAGCTCGACGCCGCGGCCGGCGAACTCGCCGACGATGGCGTCGGTGCCGTCGTCCGAGCAGTCGCTGGCGACGATCACGTGCAGCCGATCCGCCGGATAGTCCAGGGCCAGCGCGTTCTCCAGCTTGGCGCGGATCGTCTGCGCCGCGTTGTACGCGGTGATGATCAGTGTCACCTCCGGTGTCCAGGGGGCACGTGCCACCGGTCGCTCGCCGAGGAGCCGGGCGAGGCGCAGGAGCAGCGGGTAGCCCACGTACGGGTAGACGATGAGCCCCA
>JASFRE010000049.1:0-13868 GCA_050115055.1 Candidatus Eiseniibacteriota bacterium
GGACCGATGACCCGCGCCGACCCCACCAGCACGCCCACCGACCCCACCGGGCCCACCGACCCCGCCCGGCCCAACGACCCCGCCCGGCCGACCGAGAGCGGCGAGCCCACCGGACCCACCGCGGCGTCCGACGGTGCGCCGCCGCGTCGCCTCGGGATCGTCGAGTTCGCGTTGCTGGCGGTCTTCGTGGCCATCGCCGCGCTCGGCCTCCTGGAGGTCTTCGGCCCCAAGCTGGCGCGCCTCGCCGGCTAGGCCTGTCTGCCGCGCCGGCTGCCGCCATGGCGACCGGCTGCATTTCTCGCCGCCGGCCGCGGCGGCCGGTCGGGGCCGCCGACTGCGGTCGCCGACTGCGGCCCCCGGAAGGACGCCATGCTCGATCTCCTGCCCTGCGCTCTCGTCGTCGCTGCCCTGGCGCTGGCCACGGACCTCGCCGACCGGACGATCCCCAACGCCCTGACCCTGCCGGCCGTCGTCCTCGGCCTGGTCGCGCAGTGCGTCGTCCACGGTCCGGGCGGTCTGGTGATCGGCCTGCTCGGCGTCCTGATCGGCGCCGGTCTGCTCCTCGGGCCCTTCGTCGCCGGTTTCATGGGGGCCGGTGACGTCAAGCTGATGGCCGCGCTCGGTGCGCTTCTGGGCCCGCTCGGGGCGCTGGCCGTGGTGCTGATCGCATCGCTCACCGCCGGCTGCCTGGCGGTGACGACGGCCGCCCACCTGGGGCAGCTGCGTCAGGCCTGGCGTGGCGCCAGCCACCTCGTCCGCCCGCCCGGCGAGCGACGGGTCGAGTCGATCGGGTCGCTGCCCTTCGCGGTGCCGATCGCCGTCGGCGTCGCCCTCGTCGAGCCGTTTCTGGCCGCCCTCGCCCGCTGAGGGACCCGCGGCGCGCCGCCCCGGCGCCACCCGACCGCTGCGCAACCCCCACCGTCCCGATGCCTTCCCACCCCCTGCGGGTCACCGAATCACCGCCCGTCATTCCGTATCAATCCGTCGGATAGACCTTGACCCAGGCGGCCAACGGCGCGATAGTTGGCGGCCGTTGGTTCGCTCAGGGACAGGACGTTACTCGGCGAACTCGTGTCGTGCGGTCGCCTTGCGTGCGTCCCGCGGCCGCCACGAGGGCACCCGCACACCTCCCCCAGAGACGTGCACGATTGGTTGACGCCGCCCGTTCCCGGGCAGAGTCACGTGGGTCCGCACGGTCCGGGAGCGCCAACCGGAGCTGGCACGGCACGCGTGACACCGACCGATCCGCGAGCCGCCCCTCCCCGGCGGCGCTCGTGGTGCCGGCTGACGACACCCAATCCTCGACGCGCGGCGGTGACTCCTCCCCATGCTGCGCGATCAGTGCCTGGACCCCGGTCGCCCGCCGCCAGCGGTGAGGAGAACTCGAGACATACAGATGGGCAATCCGATCCTGTCTAGATTCCACCGATCCGTACGTTGTGGCCTGCGGCTCGGCGGCGCCCTGTTGCTCGCGAGCCTGATCGTCATCCTGCTGACCGTTGCCTGCTCGCTCGACCAGAACGAGTTCAAGGTGGAGACGCTCGAGGTCTCGGCGAGGCTCGTCGACTTCGACCCGGTCAACAACGAAGGCGTCAACCTGGCGCAGCGACGTAGTCTTGTCGATGGCACAGCAACGGGTGTCGAATGGGACGTGGTCGACTACACCTACGTGCCCGTCAGCGCCGAGTTCGGGACCGGCGGTGGCTCGTTCATGCTCGGCGTCAAGGTGGTCTTCCAGCTCGAGGAGATCCCCGAATTCCCGGATCCATTCCGGGGCCGGGTCTACTTCCTCCTGCAATGGTCCGACAGCCGGGCGGATCGACTCGGTCCGCGGCTCGTCTTCGATTCCGACCAGCCGATCTCAGGCAACTGCGACCCGCAGCTCGAGACCTGTGTCTGGCGTCTGACCGATGAGGATGAGGATCGGGCGGTGCTCATGTTCGACGCCGGCGCGGCCTCCGGCCGACTGGGCAGCTTCGGCGACGTCGGCTGCACGGCGGCCTGTCACGGCAACATGCACCCGCTGAGCGGCGCGGTCGACATCTGGCACTGGCGCGCAGCCCGCACCAACCCGCTGCCGGTCGACTACGTGCCCGGTGCCGCGAGTGTCGACGCGACGGGCTACGCCGATGACGAGTACGCCACCGCCTCGGGCCGCGTCGGGGACGTCGGTCAGTCCTTCTTCCGCAACAACTACGTCGAGATCGACTGCGGCGACGGCACGCGTGGCTACCAGCCGATCAAGATCTCCGACGCCATCGCCGTCGACGGCACCGCATCCATCGATCCCAACGAGGACATGGCACCCTGCGACTACACGTCCGACCAGACCGGCATCCGCTTCACGGAGTGCACGACGCGCAACCCATGTCGCGAGTTCGAGGATCGCGACGTCCTCAACTGGGTGGTCGGCGACGACCTGCCGGCAACCCTGCTCAGGCGCCCGCAGGGGCCCTCGCAGCGCGCCAGCCGCCACGACATCGAGGCGCGCGGCCGCTGGGAGGCGGGAGTCTGGACGCTCGAGCTGAGCCGCGGGCTCCTGACCGGCAACGATGACGATATCCAGTTCGATCTCTGGCAGCAGCGCGCGTACATGCTGAGCATTGCGATCATGGACAATAGCGGAGCCGTGCACGCCGGGACGCCGCCGCTCCGCCTGACCTTCCCGATCCAGGTCGAGAGGCCCTGACGGTGACCACGCACGGAGAACCGAGCATGACGCGCCCGTCGCTTCGCATGGTCTGCGCCGTTCTGACCGCCCTGACGCTCCTCGCCGCCGGCGGCTGTACCAAGCAGGTGCCGCTCGTGGTGGACGAGGCCGACGTCACCGACGGCCGGCCGATGGCGATCCGCTTCAACGATGGGAGCCAGGTGGTCGGACGCCTCGTCCCCGGCGCCGAGGTGCGGATCACTCGCAACGACAGCCTCTTCGTCGCCGAGGTGGAGAGCATCGAGAACGGCTTCGTCACCATCAGCCGCCAGGAGCTGCTGACCGACCTCGACGACTGGCGGGAGCTGGCGCGCGTGGCCGAGAACTCCGAGGCGGTCGCCAACCGGGTCGAGATCGGCTCCACCGACCTCATGCTCGAGAACATGGTGTCGGTGGCGGTGATCGAGCCCGACCGCCGGCGCCTCATCACCGAGGCGGTGTTCTGGGCCGCGACCGGCATTGCCCTCGGCTTCGCCGCCTTCACGCGCTGAGGGCCGGGCCGGTGGTGCCGCGACCGCCCGGCGGGCGAGGAGGCGGCGCCGGTCCCCGGAGCGGGCCGGCGAGCACGCTACAGCGAGGAACTGAGGAAACGACGATGAGTGGGATCCGCACAGCAGACGCGCGCGGGACGATGGCCGCCAGCCTGATCGCCGTCCTGGTGCTCGCCACCTCGGCGCTGGCACTCGAGGCGCCGCAGGTCGCCGAGCCCGGTGCGCGTGCCCGGTCGATGGGCGGCGCCTTCACGGCCGTCGCCTCCGACCTCTCCGCCGTCTACTGGAACCCGGCCGGGCTGGCCGGCATCGGCCAGCGGACGCTCCAGGCCGAGAGTCGCATCCAGTTCGGCAGCGGCGCTCCCGGTCAGCCGGTCGACCAGTTCGCGATCCCGGACGCGTCCATCCCGGAGGCCGCGGACGTCGAGCAGTTCACCGTCACGCCCGGCACCAAGGTCACCTACTTCCTGATCGGCGCTTCGACGCCGATCACCTGGCAGCCGCTGGCACCGGCGGGCCTGTCCGCGGCGGTGACCTACCGGCGCATCATCGACATGGCGTACCAGCAGGGACAGGTCTTCCTGTTCGACTCCGGCGAGACCTTCATTCCCTGGGAGTTCAACAAGGAGCGCGACGGCGGCGTCAGCGCCTTCACGCTGTCCCTGGCCGCGCAGCCCCACGAGCGCTTGCAGCTCGGGGCCAACCTGAACCTCCTCGACGGCAGCATCGAGGACAGCTTCGAGTATGCCGTGACGGTCTCCGGGTTCACGGCCTTCCGCGACTTGACGACGACGCTGCACCAGGTCCAGGGCACGTCCTTCGAGCTCGGAGCCAAGGTCAAGGTCATCGACCAGCTCGACATCGGCGCCGTCTACCGCCCGGGCTACGACATCGAGCTCGTCGACGGCAACTTCGAAGAGCGCATCTTCTCCGGCGGTGGGGGCGGCCTGCCGCCGCAGGACGATCGCTTCTTCGGACCGCTGCCAGACCAGCGCTGGGAGATGCCCGACTTCTTCTCGGTCGGGATGGCGCTGCGTCCGGCCGACAACTGGCTCCTGGCGGCCGACTACCAGCACCGCCCGTGGGATGAGGTCAACTTCTTCCAGTCGGTCGGCGGCCGCGACGTCGAGCTCGACGAGCAGCTCTATGCCACGCACTCGGTGCACGTCGGCGGCGAGTACACGGTGCAGATCGGTCGCGTCGGCATGCCGATCCGGGCCGGCTACCACTCGGCGCCGACCGTGTTCGCCAACGTCGACTCGCTGAGCGCCGACGTCGATGAGGACGGATTCCGGACGTTTCGCGGTGACCGGATCGAGGGGCACACGATCTCGCTGGGCGTCGGCATCCACTTCGAGACCGTGCACTTCGACATCGGCTACGATCGAACGAACCTGACCACCGTCGAGTTCCAGCTCGGGAACCGCTTCTTCGTCGAGCGGCCGATCTACCTGGTCCAGCTGGACGAGACGTTCCACAACCTCTACTTCACGTCCACCCTGTACTACTGATGCGTTGACGCGTGAGGTGGGGCGTGCGAGCCGGCGACGGCCGGGAGACGCGGAAGGGACCATGAGACTCCGAAGACGATACCCGCTCTGGTCGGCCGGCATCGCCGGCCTCGCCCTCGTGCTCGCCGCTGGACCGGCCGCCGCGCAACTGCTCTCCAACTGGTCGATCGGCAGCGGCATCCCGGCGTTCGAGCGCCTGCCGAGCGCTCGGCTCGAGGGGCTCGGCGGCATGCGCGTGGCGGTCGCGGACGAGAACAACGAGATCCAGCTGTTCGACTTCGCGGGCAACGTGACCGGCCTGCTCTCCGACAAGCCCGGTTCGCACATCGACTTCTACACGGGCCCGCGCGAGTGGAGGGACGCGACGACGGTCGACCTGGGTGACGAGCGTTTCCGGACGTCTCCGACCCACTTCCGGGTCAACCTGTCGCCGTCGTTGAGCACCGCCTTCGGCGGTAGCGCCGGTTACATCGACGCCGACGCGGCGTTGCTGGTGACCCCTGGCCTGCGCCGCGTCTACCGTCTGCCGCTCGAGGATGCTCCCAACGCTCGCATCGAGAACGACGTCTTCAACGCCGGCCTGAAGTCGCCGGTCTTCTCGGCCCACTATGCCCGGGAGCTGGGCGAGAGGCTGGCGCTCGGCGCCCGCTGGGCCTATGCCCACGAGAGCGAGCAGAAGGGGACGACCACGCTCTACAAGATCGAGCACACCTCGAACACCCACCAGCTCGAGCTCGGGATGGCCTACGAGCTGATTCCCGTCGGTCGCGGCGGCGGGGCGGTGACCGGACTGGTGCTCGGGGCCACCGGGCACACCTCCAGGACCCAGATCGACGGCACCTCGAAGGATGCTCTCCACAGCGACTCCCTCGACTGGGAGCGGCCCGGGGTGGGGGCCTCGGTCCAGGCCATCGCCGGCCTGGCCGGCGGCATGAAAGCCGGCGTCGATTTCCGTTACAGCTCGTTCGAGGGGCAGGAGACCGTGGACATGAACTGGTCGCCGCTCTTCTTCCTCAATCCGACCGAGCAGCCGATCGAGCTGCAGCGCGCGACGTTCGAGGAGGGGAGGCGTTTCAAGGGCATGATCGCACGGTGGGAGATGCTCCCGGAGGGCCGGCCGCTGTTCCTGGGGGCCGCCTTCGAGGCCTCCCAGGGCGAGTACTGGCAGCTGCCGGAGACCACCATCGACAGCTATGTCGAGGGCAAGATCCTGCGCGAGACCGCCTGGCAAGCGACTGGCGGGGCCTCCTGGCTGTTCCCGGAGGGGCGGGGTCTGCTGGCTGGTGAGCTGTCTTACAGTTTGGCCGACCTCGACCAGGCCATCAGCCGTCCGACCCTGACGACGCCGACCTCCACGCTCGAGCTGGGGGCCGGGGCCGAGTACTTTCCGTATCTCAGGATCGGCCTGCGAGGTGGGTACCGGCGGATCGCCTTCGACGGTGATCGCGACCGCGATGCGGAGGGCCTCGAGACGACGACCGATCGCATGGCGATCGGGACCTCGTTCCGGACGCCGGACGGCATGTGGCAGATCGATGCCGGTTTCAACTATGACTGGGTGAGCGTGGACAGCAGCGATCCCGCAGTCGAGGACGGGACGCGGAGCCGCTTCACCCTCCAGGTGCGCTGGCTGTTGTAGCCGGCGCCGGGAGCCTCGCGCGCCACTGCCGCGGGGCCGGGCTGGAGACGCGATGAATCGCTGGAAGTGCTTGACCTCCAATCGTTTTGATGCCTACACTGGGTCGCGCTCGGGCCTGTCCAGATCCTCCGATCCCCTCGACCAGGACTTCGCAGACCTCGCAGATGACATCCCCCGCTTGGCTTGCTCTCGAAAGGAGCCCGTCGCCATGAGAGGCAACCGAGATCGTGGTCGCTCGATGCTCGCCGTCTGGGTGGCCGTGCTGACGCTCCTGGTGTCGGTGCCGGCGCTGGCGCAGAACGGCACCGTCAGCGGCCAGGTGCTGGACGCGGAGACCGGCGACCCGTTGCCGTTCTGCAACGTCATCATTCTCGGCACGACCATCGGGGGCATCAGCCTGGATGACGGCACGTTCTCGATCGACGCGCCGTCCGGCAGCTACCAGGTCCAGGCGACCTACATCGGATACGACAAGCAGGTCCTGTCGGTCGTCGTGGTGCCCAACCAGGTCGTCCGTGTCGAGTTCAAGCTGCAGCCCGAGGCCTTCGAGGAGGACGTCATCGAGGTGTCGGCCGAGAAGGCGCTGATCCAGCGCGAGCGCTCCGATTCGTCCCACAGCGTGCGCGCGGAGACCTTCAAGCAGCTGCCGGTCGACGACGTCAACGAGGCCATCGCGCTCAAGGCGGGGATCACCAGCCAGGGCGGCGAGCTGCACTTCCGCGGCGGCCGCGGAGGCGAGGTCGCCACCTACATCGACGGCGTGCCGGTGCGCGATCCGCTCGGCCAGTCGGGCGTCAACCTGTCGACGGTGGCCACCCAGACCGCCGAGGTCATCACCGGCGGCTTCGAGGCCCAGTTCGGCAACGCCCAGTCGGGCGTCATCAACCTCGAGACCAAGGAGGGCGGCGATCAGTTCGCCGGTGAGTTCCGCTACTACACCGACGACTACGGGGCGCCCGATCGCACGTTCAACAATTTCGACCGCGTCAGCCTGGGCGCGGGCGGCCCGGTCAGCCTGCCTGGGTATGGCAAGGTCACGGGTCTCACCTACTTTCTGTCGTACGAAGGGACCTTCCAGGACACCTATCTCAAGACCTCGGAGATCCGTAACCGCAACACGCTCTTCGACATGATCTCGCTGGGCGACCGCCAGAACAACGACATCAAGTGGCAGGGCAAGCTGGCCTACAAGATCAGCCCGCAGACCAAGATCACCTTCGAGTACCTGAACAACCGGCAGCGCTGGGACTCCTACAACCACCGCTGGAGCCGCAACGGGTACGTCGATATCGCGCAGTCGGTCGACAACGAGGGTGACATCGTCACCGAGTACGGGCGCTTCCAGACCTTCCGGCCGGACGGTGTCGAGGGCGTCGACTTCATCGCGTTCAACGCGCCACAGCACACGATCGACAACACCGAGATCTACCAGCAGTACAAGATGGTGTGGCGCCACAACATCTCGCCCAACACCTTCTACAACCTGCGCGTCAGCCGGTCGAGCTTCGACACCGATCGCCGGGTGCTCGGCCGGGAGCCCTGGGAGTACGTGCAGGAGCGGCCGGGCTACTGGCTGGACACGATCAACAACACCGACCACGAGGTCTTCTTCGTCACCAACGGCGATTTCCCGCGCTTCTACACGCGCGACAACAAGGTCTACACGGTCAAGACCGACTGGACCAAGAAGACCGGTCGCCACCTGGTCAAGTGGGGCGCGCAGGGGGTCTACAACGACCTCCGCGTCAACGACCTGCTCTACCCGAACGAGGAGAACCAGCTCGGCACCTACGGCGCCGACCTGACCACGTTCCACTACTACAATCCCGAGGGCTCCCTCTACCTGCAGGATCGCTGGGAGCACGAGGGCATGGTGATCAACGCGGGGTTGCGGTACGACGTCTTCTCGGTCGGCGACCAGATCGCCGCCGGCGAGGTGACCGACCGGGTCAAGACCCAGCTGTCGCCGCGGCTCGGCGTGTCCTTCCCGATCTCCGACCGCGACGTGATGAGCTTCAACTACGGCCGGTACTTCCAGATCCCGGACCGCATCTACATCTTCGAGAACCGCGGCATCCTGGCCTCGGTGCGCGGCAACCCGGATCTCGACGCCGAGACCACGATCTCCTACCAGTTCGGCATCCAGCACGTCTTCACGCCGACCGTGGTGGGTCAGTTCGCGGTCTACTTCAAGGATATCTTCGGCCTGCTGACCACGCGCCAGCTCACCGCACCCGGCACGCCGGACGTGGTCTGGACCTACGTCAATCAGGACTACGCGTCGTCGCGCGGCTTCGAGGCGTCGCTGACCAAGCGCTTCAGCCACAACTTCTCGGCCGAGGTCGCCTACACGTTCGGCTACGCCACCGGCGTCGCCTCGGACGAGGAGGAGACCCTCAGGAGCTCCGAGGAGCTGCTCTACCTGCCGATCTCCGAGCAGCCGCTCGACTGGGATCAGCGGCACTCGCTCAACACGACGCTCTACATCTCCGACCCGGGCAACTGGTCGGCGAGCTTCGTCTGGCGCTACGGTTCGGGCTTCCCGTTCACACCGCGCCAGCGCCTGCAGAAGACCATCGACCCGAAGGACCGCAACACCGGGCGGCTGCCGTCCACGTCGACGCTCGACGTCCAGGGCGACAAGTTCTACAAGATCTGGGGACAGGAGTTCACCTTCTTCCTGCAGGCTCGCAATCTGCTGGATGCGAAGAACATCCGCGATCTCGAGCCGTCTAACTGGCCGGCCGGTCTGAGCTCGAGCGAGGACCTCATCGACTACCTGGCCTACTACACGGAGACCGGACAGGCCGGTGGTGCCTTCCTGAGCGATGATCGCGACGGCGACGGCCTCGCCGACTGGGAGCCGCTGAACGACCCGCGTGTCTACCACGAGGGTCGCGTGGTCCGCGTCGGCGTCGGCGTCACCTTCTAGCCGGGATCGGGTGGAACAAGCCGGATGCGGAGGAGAGGAACGCAAGTGATGGCACAGAATCGCCGCTCCAGGATCGGGGGCCGCGTGTGCGACGGCGGCAGGGTTCGCCGGTCGGCTGGGCCGATGATGGACGCCGCTCGACGGCCGGGGGTCGCGCCGGTCATGGCGTGCAGCACGGTGCTGGTCGTCGTGGCGCTGGGACTCGGCGTCCTGGTGCCTCCGTCGGCCCTCGCCCGCTCGGAGCAGGGCTTCTCGCCGACGGTCGAGAGCTACTACGCCGCCCAGCAGGAGGAGGCCGGCAAGGACGGGGGGCCGCAGGGCATCTTCGAGCGCAGCTGCAGCTTCATCCACTCGGCCGGCAACCTGCTCCTGCACATGTCGAACGGCGGCTTCGTGGGCGACTACTTCGGGCGCTTCTGCTCGCGGCCGTCGTGCGAGTGGCCGCCAGGGTCGAATCACGAGTACCTGTTCATGGGCGGCCTCTGGGTCGGGGCGCTCGATCCCGACGGCAATCCGCGCGTCACCACCGGCGCCTACGAGACCGAGTTCCTGCCCGACTTCACCGATCCCCTCGACCGCATCTATACCAGCCTCGAGGGGGCGCTGAACGGCGCCCGCTACAGCCTGTCGGGTGACGCCACCTCGGCCGACGACGACGGTGACGCGACCGGCCCCACCGACCGCCGACACATCAACGAGGACTTCCTGAACGGCCGCGACGACGACGGCGACGGGCTGATCGACGAGGACTTCGAGGCGATCTCGCAGCAGATGTTCGCCAGCCAGTACACGGACTACGGCGAGGTGTCGACCAACATCTACGCCGAGCACGTGCCGCTCAATCTGCGCGTGCAGCAGCGCAGCTTCGCCTGGTCATCGGGCGGCGCCGAGAACATGATCGGTATCGACTACACGATCTGGAACGATGGCGGGCGGCCGCTGCGGGACCTCTACCTCGGTTTCTTCGTCGACTCCGACATCGGTCCGGCCGACGACGACCTCTATCCGAACATGTTCCAGGACGACCTCGTCGCCTTCTCCGAGATCGATACGACGATCAACGACGAGCGCCCCGGTGTTCCGGCCGAATGCCGCCAGCGCCAGGTCAAGCTGCAGCTCGCCTACATGCGCGACGTTCCCGACAGCGAGCACAGCTTCACCGAGACCGGTGACGTGCCCGGATGGTTCGGCGGCCTGTTCCTGGGACACTCGACCGACCCGGAGGGCCTGGTGGCGCCCGAGGAGGTCGGCATCCGCACCTTCGTCTGGTTCACCCAGGGCGGCGCGATCCGCGACCCGGAGAACGACTTCGAGCGCTACGAGCTCCTGTCGCGCAACTCCCGGACCGACGACGGGCTCTTCATCCAGGAGAATCCGACCGAGCCGCGTGACTACCGCTACGTGATGGCGGTGGGGCCCTTCGCAGAGCTCCTGCCCGACACGTTCCTCACCTTCCAGGTGGCGTTCGTGATCGGTGACGGTTTCGAGGGGGCCAACGGCCTCAAGCGCAACGCCATCAACGCCCAGCGCATCTTCGACGGCGACCTCTTCAACCTCGACGGCGACGGCTCGACCGGCGTGGACGGAAAGGAGAAGTGCGTCTTCTGCGGCGGCTCGGGACCGCTGTCGACGATCGACGCCGACTGCGACTCGGAGACCCCCGAGATCGAGTGCCTGCGCAACGCCTGCACCTGGATCGACGGCGACTGCGCCAACCCGGCGCACCGCTGTACCGGGCGCGACGGGCGTGAGGGACGCGTCAACTGGATCGGTGTCTCGCCGCCCCCCCCGCCGTCGATCACCATTCACACGGCCGACGGGCTGATCCTCGGCGAGGCGGACGACTCGATCGATTGCCTGAGCGGTACGCAACCGGAGGCCGGCGCCGGCGAGGTGCTGATCGCCTGGAACGACGACATCGATGCCACCACGAACCCGATCACCGGCGAGAAGAACTTCACCGGCTACCGGATCTGGAAGGCGGCCGGCTGGACGCGCGAGTCGGAGAGCGTGCCGACCGAGCTCTTCCAGCTGCTCGGCGACTTCTCGGCCGAGGGCGATTCGAGCTGCGTGCGCCTCGGCGCGTATCCGCGCGACGCGACACCGAGCAACGCCGCGACGCATCCGCCGATCTACTTCGACTACTGCCGGCCTTCCACCGAGGCCTTCGAGTACTACCTCTCGACCATCGATCCGGCCGACAGTCCGTGTCCGCTACCGGTGCTCGACGGGCGGCCGCTGCCCGAGGAGAAGGTCTTTGACGTCGAGGGTCCCGACGCCGGCTACGACGTGACCGACGTCTTCAACAACGACATCGGCTCCTGTCCGCTCAGTTTCCTCGTCGATCGGACGGTGGGCTACCGGGTGGACGTGTCGAGCTGTTCGGAGCAGTCGCTGCCGGTGGCGCGGCCGAACCCCGAGCTGCCGGGCTCGATGTTCCCGGGAGGCGTCGCCTACCAGATCGAGGACTCGACCTTCACGGTCTGTGACACGGTCTGGTGCAAGGGCTTCTACCGCTACCGCGACACCGAGGTGCTCGACGGCTACCCGTACTTCTACATGGTGACCGCCTATTCCAAGGTCAAGGAAGAGGGACCGACCGGGACGATCACCTCCGAGCTGCACACGCGCCCCGCGGGCAGCCAGGAGCAGGTCATCTTCCCGACCTGGGATGCGGCCTCCAACCTCGATGACGTCAAGGTCGTGCCCAACCCGTATCTGCGGGGGGCCGGCTGGGATCTCAATCCGAGTCCCAGTGACCCGACGGGCACGCGCATCGCATTCACCAACCTCCCGGCCGGCTCGACGATCCGGATCTTCACGCTGGCCGGGGATCTCGTCGAGATCCTGACACCCGACTCCCAGGATGGCGGGGCCAACTACTGGGACCTCATCTCGCGCAACGGGCAGGACATCGTGAGCGGGATCTACCTCTACTCCGTCGAGTCCCCGTTGGGGACCAAGGTGGGCAAGTTCGTGGTGGTGAGGAACTGATGACGGGCCAGAGCCATGATTCGACCGATCGCCGGGCTGCAAGGAGGAACCGTGCCGTGAGACTCACAGGATGTGTCCTGGTCCTATGTGGACTGCTGGTCGCCAGCCAGGCTGGAGCGACCGAGATCTTCGAGAAGGTGGGCACGATCGGAGCGCAGTTCCTGAAGATCGGTGTCGGCGCCCGTGCGTCGGCGATGGGGGACGCGTTCACCTCGCTGGCCGATGATGCGAGTGCGGCCTACTGGAACCCGGCGGGCCTGGCACGGCTCAACGGCAACACGATTGCCATCCACCACGCCGCCTGGCCGGCAGATCTCGACCTGAACGCAGCGAGCTACGTCTTCGGGGTCAACTTCTTCCCGGGCATGTTCGCCCTCAACCTGCGTGCGCTCAGCATGGAGCCGGAGCTACGCACCGACACCACGCATCCCGATGGCGACGGGCGCTTCTTCGACGCCGGCGACCTCCTGGTGGGCCTGAGCTACGCGCGCTCGCTCACCGACAAGTTCTCTGCCGGCGTCAACATCAACTTCATCCAGGAGACCCTCGCCGACTACGACGCCAACAGTATCGGGTTCGACCTCGGCGTGCTCTACGACACCGGCTACCGCTCGCTCCGTCTCGGCATGGCAATCTCGAACATCGGCTCCGAGATGTCGTTCGTCGACGGCGGCGAGAGCGTGAAGCTGCCGATCGTCTTCCGCCTCGGGAGCTCGATGAGTTTCCTGCAGCGCGGGGCGCACTCGTTCCTCTCCTCGGTCGAGTTCTCGCATCCCCCCGACAACGCCGAGCGTGGCAACTGGGGTGCGGAGTACGGATTCCGGGACTTCTTCTTCCTGCGCGGCGGCTACAAGTTCAACTACGACACCGAGGGTTTGACGGCGGGCGCCGGTGTGGAGTTCCCGGCCAGCGTGTCCGCGACGGCGAGAGTCGACTATGCCTACAACGACTTCGAGACGCTCGGCACCGTGCACCGCTTCTCGGTGGAGCTCCAGTTCTAGCGAGCCCGGGGCAGACGGCGGCCGGGACATCCCGGACAACCAGGCAGCGCGGCGACGCCGCGCTGTCGGCGTTCTGGGGCCAGGCGCCGCGCCGGCTGCGCGGCACGGCGCTGCTGCGCGATGGGGCGCTGCTGCGCGATGGGGCGCTGCCGCGCGACGGGGCGATGCCGCGCGGCGCGGTGGCTCGCTCGCACGATGGCTGCCGATGGCGCTCCTGCTGGTGGCGACCGGTGCCGGCGCCTCGCAGCCGACGGCTCCGGTCATCGGAACGGGCGACATCGGCTTCCGCCTCGACTCCGCCCAGTTTCGCGCTCCGAGCGGCGGCACGGACATCGAGCTCTACTTCGAGATCGACAACGACGAACTCGAGTTCGAGCCGGTCGACGAGCGTCACCGTGCGCGCCTGCGCGTGACCCTCAACTTCCTGGCGGCCGGCGAGCCGGTACGCGACTGGAGCGAGGAGCCCGAGCTCTGGGTCGATGCGGCCTCGGTCGCGTCGTCCGCGATCCACACGCAGATTCTCCAGCTCCGCCTGCCCGTCGAGTCCTCGGTCGACTCCGTCCATGCCCAGATCGAGGACCTGAACGCCC
>JASFRE010000050.1:0-13767 GCA_050115055.1 Candidatus Eiseniibacteriota bacterium
TGGTCTACATTGCCGAGCGGCGCGACCGGTTGCCCGGGGCGGTGATCGAGGAGGAGCCGATGCGGCGCTACGTGTACGGCGCCCTCGCCGCACACGCGCTGGGCTACGTCGGCGAGGTCTCGGCGGCGGAGATCGGTGCGGCCGACGACCGGGACGGCGAAGCGGACCAGGGCAAGCGGGTCTACCGGGCCGGCGACCTGATCGGGCGGACCGGCATCGAGCGGCGCTTCGAGGCCGAGCTCGGCGGGCGCAACGGCCGACGCCTGGTCGAGGTGAGCGCTCTCGGCCGACGTAACGAGTCGCGGCTAGGGCTGCCGCGCTACGGCGAATTCGAGGCCCCGACCAACGGCGCCGACATCGACCTGACCATCGACCTCGACATCCAGCGGGTGGTCGAGGAGGTGTTCCCGGCCGATCACGCCGGCGCCGTGGTGGTGCTCGACGTCACCGACGGTGGGGTCATCGCGGTCATGAGCCGCCCGGCCTTCGATCCCAACGCCTTCGCTCGCGGTCTCACCGCCGAGGAGTGGCGGGCACTCGAGTCCGACCCCCAGCACCCGCAGCACAACCGGGCGCTCATGTCCGGCTACCCGCCGGGTTCGGTCTTCAAGCCGGTGACGGGCCTCGCCGCGCTCGGATCCGGCGCCATCGACCCGCGCAGGTTCAGCGTCGACTGTGAAGGCGGTTGGCAGTTCGGCAACCGCTGGTTCAGGTGCCACCACGTGCACGGGCTGGTCGCCTTCGAGATGGCGATGATCCTGTCGTGCGACACCTACTTCTACCAGGCTGGCGTACGCACCGGTCTGGACGCCATTGCCGACGCCGCGATCGCGCTCGGCTTCGGCAAGCGCTGCGGGATCGAGCTGCCCGAGAGCAAGGGTTTCGTCCCGTCGGTGGGCTGGTACAACGATCGCTATGGCAAGCATGGGTGGACGCGGGGCGTGGTGCTCAACCTGGCGATCGGCCAGGGGGAGATCCTGGCGACGCCACTGCAACTGGCGTCGATGATGGCCACCCTGGCCAATCGTGGTCGTCCGGTGCGACCGCATCTGGTGCGGTCGGTCGGTGGGGTGCGGCGGCCGGTCGAGGCACCGTCGCGAACCGTCGATGCCGACGCCTCCACCATGAGCTCGATCCTCCGGGCGCTCGAGGGGGTGATCGCGCACCCGCGGGGCACCGGGCACCGGGCGCGCGTCGAGGGCATCCGGATCGCCGGCAAGACCGGCACGGCGCAGAACCCGCACGGCGAGGATCACGCGCTGTTCGCCGGCTTCGCGCCCTGCGACGCCCCGCGCATCGCCTTCGCGGTGGTGGTCGAAAACGCCGGTCATGGCGGCGAGATGGCGGCGCCGGTGGCGGCGGCCGTGGTGCGCGCCTGCCTGGCGGGCGACGGGGCCCGCTGGGCGATCGAGGAGCCCGCCGCCGGGTTGACGGGGCCCGGGGACTGAGCGCGGGCTGGCGAGGGCAGGAGAGCGGGGCATGAGGCGGACACGCGCACGACGGAGGATGCTGGAGCGTGAGCAGATCGCGGTGCTGCTCTCCGGGCTCCTGCTGTCGCTCGGCGGCGTGCTCCTCATCTACTCGGCGGTCACCGGCTCGCCGTTCGCGACCCTCTCCAACCACCACTGGCGTCAGCTGACCTGGCTCGGCATCGCGCTCGTGTCCATGTGCGGGGCGATCGCGATCCCGTTCACCGTCTACGACGGGGCCCGCGTCTACGTCATCTGGGGGCTGTCGCTGGCGCTCCTCGTCCTGGTCATGGTCATCGGGACGAGCGGCCTGGGCGCCCAGCGCTGGCTGGTCCTGGGCGGTATCCGGGTGCAGCCATCGGAGATCGCCAAGCTGGCGACGATCTTCGCGCTCGCCCGCTTCCTGGCCGCACGGCGCCGCAGTCCGCGCCGGATGCGCGACCTGGTCGGAGCGGGCGTGCTGACCGCGGTGCCCACGGCCCTCGTCCTGCAGCAGCCCGACCTGGGGACGTCCCTGGTCTTTCCGGCCATCCTGTGCGGCATGCTGTACTGGGCCGGGCTACCGTTTCCCTACCTCCTGCTCCTGGTCTCGCCGGTGGTCAGCATGGTGGCGGCGGTGTCGGCGCTGGCCTGGGGCCTCTTCGCGCTGGGCCTGGTCCTGACCCTCGCCTGGGCCTACAGGAGCGGTCTGGGAGCGGCGCTCGTGGTGCTGGCGCTCGGCATCAACCTGGCGGTCGGCATTGCCACGCCCAAGCTGTGGGGCAGCCTCGAGGAGTACCAGCAACAGCGCATCACCGCCTTCCTGAACCCCGGCAAGGACCGCTACGGTGCCGGCTACCAGCTGATCCAGTCGGAGATCGCCATTGGCTCGGGCGGCATGGGCGGCCAGGGGTTCCTGCACGGCACACAGAAGAACTTCCAGTTCCTGCCGGAGAAGCACACCGACTTCATCTTCTCGGTGGCCGGCGAGGAACTCGGTCTGCGCGGCTGTGCCGCGATCCTCCTGGCCTACACCGTGCTCCTCCTGGCCGGGATCGAGATCGCGCGCAGCGTGCGGAGTCGCTTCGCCAGTCTGGTGGCGTTCGGGATCGTGGTCATGATCTCCTTCCACGTTGCCATCAACATCGCCATGACCGTCGGATTCGCACCGGTGACCGGGCTGCCGCTGCCGTTCCTGAGCTACGGCGGTAGCTCGCTGGCGATGAACCTGACGGCGCTCGGACTGTTGGCGGGAATCGGCATGCGCCGACACGAGTACTAGAGAGCATGTGGCCCGACCTCTTCCGCATCGGCCCCCTGGCGTTCCACTCCTACGGACTGATGCTGGCCATCTCGTTCATCGTCGGCATCCAGCTGGCGCTCGTCGAGGGGCGGCGCCGTGGCATTGCCGAGGACCGCGTGGGCGGGCTCGCGCTCTGGATCCTGGTGGCCTCGGTGGTCGGCTCGCGCCTGGCCTACGTGCTGACCCATCTCGACAGCTTCTCTGGTCAGCGGATCTGGGGCGCGCTGCGGGTCTGGGAGGGCGGGCTCACGATGTACGGGGGCGTGGTGGCGGCGCTCGTCCTCGCCTACGTGCTGGCGCGCCGCTGGCGCCTGCCCGTCGGGACGGTGTTCGACACCTTCGCGCCGTCGATCGCGCTCGGTGAGGGCCTGACGCGGATCGGCTGTTTCCTGAACGGCTGCTGCTTCGGCAAGCCGTGCGCATTGCCCTGGGCGGTGACCTTTCCCGAGCAATCGCATGCCGGCAGCGTCTTTCCGGGCGCCGCGCTGCATCCGACCCAGCTCTACCTGTCGCTGGCCGGGCTGGCGACCTTCGCCGTGCTCTGGTGGTGGGCACGTCATCGCTTCGAGACGCCGGGCCGGGTGTTCTTCCTCTTTCTGCTGCTGGCCAGCCTGGCGCGTTTCTCGATCGACTTCCTCCGCTACTACGACCCGCATGGCGAGGCGGTCGTCATCACCGGCGTGACGCTCAGCCTGACGCAGTGCCTCTGTTTGCTGCTGATCGCCGTCGCCGTGATCGGTCTGCTGCGGCGGGGGCCGAAGGCGGTAGCCGTCAACGCGCCGGCGCCGGCCGAGGATGCGCATGGCTGATGCGGGCCGCATGGCGCACGCGATCCACGGCGGCACCCGGACGGCCGGTGTCATCGGCTATCCGGTGAGCGCCAGCCGCTCGCCGGCGATGCACAATGCGGCCTTCGCGGCGCTCGGTCTCGACTGGCGCTACCTGGCGTTCGAGGTGGCCGACGAACGCGTGCCGGACGCCGTGCACGGCGCCGTCGCTCTCGGGTTCGCCGGTCTCAATGTCACCGCCCCGCACAAGGCGATCGTCGCCACCCTGGTCGACCGGCTCGACCCGGACGCCGCGGTGCTCGGGCTGGTCAACACGGTCGTCTTCGCGGCGGGCGAAACGGTCGGTTACTCGACCGACGGCCCCGGCTTCCTCGAGGCGGCGCGCGACGCCGGGGTCGCGAGCGTCGCCGGCCTCCGCGCCGTCGTGCTCGGGGCCGGTGGCGCCGGCACCAGCGTGGCGGCGGCGCTGGATGCCGGTGGCGCCCGCGTGACGCTGCTGAACCGCGACCCTGTCCGGCTCACCGCGGCCCTGGAGGTGCTCGCGGCGGTGCGGGCGCAGCGGCCGTCGGCGCCTGCCGATCAAGCGCCTGCCGCCGGCCACGCCCTTGGCAGCGCCGGGGCGCTGGCGGCGGTCGCGGCCGCCGGGCTGGTGGTCAACGCGATCCCGCCGGAGGCCGGCCCGCCGCGCCGCATCGTGCCGGCGCTCGCTCCGACGGCTCTGGTCTGCGACCTGGCCTACGAGCCGCAGGTGACCCCGTTCCTGGCTGCGACGGCCGGGGCGTGTCGCCGCCAGTGGAACGGGCTCGGCATGCTGCTACACCAGGGCGCCCGCAGCCAGCGTCTGTGGACCGGTCGCGAGGCACCGCTCCGCGTCATGGCCGAGGCCATCGGCTATCGCCTGCCACCGCAGCGCCCGCATGCCTGAGCGCCCCCTACCGCTCCGGGCGCGCCGCTGGTGGCAACCGGACGCCTGGCGCCGGGTGAGCACCGCCATCCTCGACAGCCTCGTACCCAGCGCCTGTGCCCTCTGCCAGCAGACGGTCGACGGCGGAACGCTGTGCAACGCCTGCGAGTTGGAGGTGGCGGCGCTCCCCGCACCACCGCCGGTCTCCATCGACGCGCTGACGGTGCGCGCGGCATGCTGGTACTTGGGCACCGGGCAGGCGCTCGTGCAGGCGCTCAAGTACCGGGGCCGGCGGGACCTGGCATCCCGGGTCGCGCGCATGATGCGGCCACAGGTCCACCGGCTGCTGGCGAGGGGAGAGCGCCCGCTGCTGGTGCCGGTGCCCCTCCATCGGCGGCGCGCGCTCGCACGCGGCTACAATCAGGCAGAGCTCCTGGCGCGCGGTCTGCTGTCCGACTCGGGGGGACGCCGCGTGTCGCTGCTGGTCCGGCGGCGCGCGACGCGCTCGCAGACCCGGCTCGGCGCGGTCGCGCGGCGCGCCAACCTGGCCGGGGCCTTCGGCGTCCGCGCCCGGGTCGGACAGGCAACCCAGGCGCCGGTCGTGCTGATCGACGATGTGGTGACGACCGGAGCCACCCTCCGGGAGGCGGCCCGCACGCTCGAACAGGCCGGCTGGCGGGTGGCCGGCGCGGTGGTGGCGGCGCGGGCCGATCGGTTGCCCGCCGACCCGACCCCCTGAGCGCTCGCCGTGCCGCGCAGGAGGGTTCAAGTCGACCGCCAGAATCGGTACACTAGCGGCCCGCGCGCTCCGGCACGTGCGGGCGGATGCCCCTCGAGCCCGGTTGAGCCGTCCTGAAACCCAGTGGATTGGATATGAGCACGTTCCGCCCGTCGGACCGCCTGGCGGCGCTGCCGCCCTACCTGTTCGCCGAGATCGACCGGCGCAAGGAGGCGCTGCGCGCCCGTGACAAAGAGATCATCGATCTCGGGGTCGGTGATCCGGATCTGCCGACCCCGGCGCCGATCATCGAGGCCCTGGCCGAGGCGGCCCGGCTTCCCGAGCACCACCGCTATGCCACCAACGCGGGGCGGATCGAGCTGCGCCAGGCGATCGCCGCCTACTACCAGCGGCGCTTCGGGGTGGCGCTCGATCCGGAGACCGAGGTCGTCGTTCTCCTGGGCACGAAGGAGGGGATCGGCCACCTGCCGCTGGCCGTGGTCAACCCGGGCGAGGCGGTCCTGATCCCCGACCCGGGCTACCCGGTCTACCTGTCCGGGACGCTGTTCGCGGGAGCCATGCCGCGCAGCATGCCGCTGGTGGCCGAGCGCGGCTACCAGCCGGATGTCGGGGCCCTCGAGGAGGTCGGGCTCGAGACCGTCAGCCTCGCCTACCTCAACTACCCGAACAACCCGACTGGTGCCCTGGCCGACCCCGAGGTCTACGCCCGACTGGTCGAGATCGCCCGGCGCCACCGCCTGCTCCTGGCCTCCGATGCCGCCTACCTGGAGATCACCGCCGATCCCACGGCGAGCCACTCGATCCTCGCGGTGCCCGGTGCCCGCGAGGTGGCGATCGAGTTCGGCTCGTTCTCGAAGACCTTCTCGATGACCGGCTGGCGGCTGGGCTGGGCGGCCGGCAACGCCTCGGCCCTCCGCGCCCTGGTCGATCTCAAGTCCAACCTGGACTCGGGCTGCTTCGAGGGCGTCCAGATGGCGGGGGTGCGAGCCCTCGAGCTACAGGAGACGCTGCTTCCCGAGCTGCTCGCGACCTACGATGCCCGCCGGACGCTGGTGGTCGAGCGCCTCAGGGCGATGGGCATCGAGGTCTTCGAGCCGCGCGGCGCGTTCTACGTCTGGGCGCGGGTCCCCGGGGAGATGCGCTCGGTCGAGTTCGCCACCAAGCTGCTGCGCGCGACCGGGGTGGTGGTGACGCCCGGCGTCGGGTTCGGGCGTCAGGGTGAGGGCTACTTCCGCATCGCGCTGTGCTGCGACCTGGAGAGGCTGCGGCGCGCCATGACGCTCCTGGAAGGGGCCGGCCTATGGGCCACATCCGTCTCCTGAACATCACGCTGTTCGGCCATCACGGGGTGACGCGGGCTGAGCGCGAGACCGGCACCCGGCTGGTGTTCGACGTCGAGCTCGAGGCCGACCTGGAGGTCGCGTCGCGCTCGGACGCCGTCGAGGACACCATCGATTACATGGCGGTGCACCAGATGCTCGACGAGGTCGTGCGCCAGGACCGGCACCGGCTGCTCGAGTGTCTGGCCGGTGCGATCGCCGAGCGGCTCCTGGCGCGCTTCGCCGTGGCGCGCCAGGTGACGGTGCGGATTCGCAAGAACAACCTGCCGCTGGCAGGCGGCGAGATCGAGGTCGAGCTCGAGCGGGTGCGCGACGGCCACGCGACGACCGGGACGGCAGCGAGGATGGCAGGGTGAAGGCGGTCTACCTGGGTCTCGGCTCCAACCTCGGAGATCGGGAACGCACGATCCTGAAGGCGCTCGTCGAGCTCGATCAGCTCGAGGCGACACAGGTCGTGCGGGTCTCGTCGCTCTACGATACCGAGCCGGTGGGGGAGGTCGATCAACCGCGCTTCCTGAACGCGGTCGCGCTGGTGGAGACCGGGTTCGGGCCGCGCCAGCTGCTCTGGAACCTGAAGCTCGTGGAGCGCCGCCTCGGCCGGACGCGCGCCCGGCGCTGGGGACCGCGGGCGATCGACATCGACATCCTGGTCTACGACGATCTGGTGGTCGACGAGCCCGATCTCGAGATTCCGCATCGCGAGCTCCGGCATCGCGCCTTCGTGCTGGTGCCGCTGGCCGAGCTTGCATCCGAGCTCGTGCTTCCCACCACCGGCGAGTCGGTGAGTGATCTCTTGCGCGCTCTCGGGCCGAAGGGCTCGGTCCGGCGCCTCGGCCGTCTGTCGTACTGATCGTGGCGCCAGGGGGGTGGCGCGGCCTGCGGTGCGGGCAGCGGCGGCGCCGTCGGGCCCTTGCCGGGCGCGATGCGGCCGAGGGTTCGCGACGGGGGTCCGGAGCAGCATGGGGGGCAGTGGGTGGATCTGCATGGACACATCGCCATCGAGGGCGTGATCGGCGCCGGCAAGACGACGCTCGCCACCCGGCTCGCGGAGCGCGTCGGTGGCAAGGCGGTGCTCGAGGTGGTCGAGGAAAACCCGTTCCTCAGTCACTTCTACCGGGACCGCGGCCAGTACGCCTTCCAGACGCAGCTGTTCTTCCTGCTGAGCCGTCACGCCCAGCAGATGGAGCTCCGGCAGCGCGACATCTTCCACGACGTCGTCGTCACCGACTACATCTTCCAGAAGGATCGCATCTTCGCCAACCTGAACCTGTCGGAGCACGAGCTGGCGCTCTATGACCGCATTGCCCGGCTGCTCGAGCGCGAGGTGCCGGTGCCGGAGCTGGTGATCTACCTGCAGGCGCCGACCTCGGTCCTGGTCGAGCGGATCCGGCTGCGGGGGCGCCCGTTCGAGCGCCGCATTGAGAGCTCCTACTTGCAGGAGCTGAATGACGCCTATAACTACTTCTTTTTCCACTTCGACGGCGCGCCGCTGCTCATCGTCAACACCGCGCAGATCGATTTCGTGAAGCGCGAGGACGATTTCGAAGACCTCCTCCGGCAGATCGAGAGGCACAAGCATGGGACCGCGTACTACTCACCCGCCGGCCGGGTCTGAGAGCGCGCCGCCACAGGGCGGGCCGGTACCCACGGTCCGCAGCGTCCAGACGGTGCGGGAGTGGAAGCAGACCGGGCGAAGGCTGGTCATGGTGACGGCCTACGACGCGCCGACGGCACGGGCCGTGGTGCGGGCCGCGGCGGACGTCATCCTGGTCGGGGACTCGCTCGGCATGGTCGTCCTCGGCTACGAGGACACGCTGCAGGTCGACATGGTCGACATGACGCGTCATACGGCCGCCGTGCGGCGCGGGGCGCCGCAGGCGCTGGTGATCGCGGACATGCCGTTCTTGTCCTACCAGGCCGGACCGGAACGTGCGGTGCTGAATGCCGGGCGGTTGGTGCGGAGCGGAGCGGACGCGGTCAAGCTCGAGGGTGGTCTGGACAGGGTGCCGGTCGTCGAGGCGATCGGCCGCGCGTCGATCCCGGTCATGGGCCATCTCGGACTGACCCCGCAGTCGATCAAGGTCTTCGGCGGCTACCGCGTGCAGGGGCGGCGCCCGGAGGCGGCGGCAGCCATCATCGAGGCGGCCCGAGCGCTCGAGGCGGCCGGCGTCTTCGCCATCGTCCTCGAGGGGATCCCCAGCGAGCTGGGGCGGCGGGTGACCGAGGCGGTCCGTGTGCCGACGATCGGCATCGGTGCCGGGCCTGATACGGACGGCCAGGTGCTGGTGGTCCACGATCTGGCCGGGGTCAGCGAGGGGCGCATGCCGCGCTTCGTCAAGCGCTACGGCGAGGTCGGGGAGGCCCTCTCGGCGGCGGTGGCGGCGTTCGCCGCCGAGGTGCGCGACGGGACCTACCCGGCCCGCGAGCACTGCTACGACGATCGGGCGTGACTGGAGGGCGAGCGGGACCATGCGGCTGATCCGCGCACCCCTGGAGGTCTTCCGGCTCGGCCGGGGCTGGCGCCGGAGAGGGATCGACGCCGCCTTCGTGCCCACCATGGGCGGTCTGCACGAGGGTCACCTGGCGCTGATGCGTCGCGCGCGGCGGCTGGCGCCGCGGGTCGTCGTCTCGGTCTTCGTCAATCCGCTGCAGTTCGGTCCCGGCGAGGACCTGGCACGATACCCGCGCAGCGCGGCGCGTGATCGACGTCTGGCGGCGGCGGCCGGGGTCGACGTGTTCTACGCACCGTCCGTGCCGGATGTCTATCCCCCCGACCACGAGACCCGGATCGAGGTGCCGCGGCTCGCGAGCCAGCTGTGCGGGGCCTACCGCCCGGGTCACTTCACGGGGGTGGTGACCGTGGTCCTCAAGCTGCTCCACCAGGTCGGACCGCGCTACCTGGTGATGGGGCAGAAGGATGCGCAGCAGGCCCTGGTCATCCGACGGATGCTCCGTGACCTGGACCTGGAGCGCTGGGTGGCCCTGCGGGTCTACCCGACGGTGCGCGAGCGAGACGGGCTGGCGATGAGCTCTCGCAACCGGTACCTGACGCCAGCGGAGCGCCGGCAGGCGCCGGTCCTCTACCGGGCGCTGCGGGCAGCCGTGGAGCGGATCGCGGCCGGCGAGCGGCGCACGGCGGTCCTCGCCCGCCGGATCCACGCCGTCCTCCGGCAAGCGCCGCTCGTGCGGCCCCAGTACGTCCGCTTGGTTGACACCGTGCACCTGCTTCAGCATGATCGCATCCCGCGAGAGGTGCTGATCGCAGTGGCCGCGCATCTGGGGCGAGCGCGGCTGATCGACAACGTGATCGTCCGACTGGACCGCGGACGCGGCGCGTGACGTGCGCGCCGGCCGCCCTGCCCGGGCTGGCCAGCGGAAGCCATCGGTCGTCGCACATCGTCTGATAAAGGAGGAATGGATGGAGGCTCGTGCCATCGCCGTCATCCTGGCTGCCGGGGAAGGCAAGCGCATGAAGTCGATCCTTCCCAAGGTCCTGCATCGCCTGGCCGGCAAGCCTCTGGTGGAATACGTCGTGCAGACGACGCTCAAGGCGGACATGCTCCGGACCGTCGTCGTCGTCGGTCACCGGCGGGACATGGTGATCACGGCTCTCGACGCCTATCCCCTCGACTTCGTGGTCCAGGAGCCACAGCTCGGGACCGGGCACGCGATGCAGCGGGTCATCGAGGAGGTGGGGCACTTCGGCGGGGCGGTGGTCGTGCTGCTCGGCGACGCACCCTTCATCCGGACCGAGACCCTGAAGGAGCTGGTGGACACCCATCACCGCGACGGCAATGCCATTACCCTGCTGACCGCGGAGATCGAGGAGCCGCGCGGGTACGGGCGGATCGTGCGTGGAGAGGACGGGTCGGTCGAGCGCATCGTCGAGGAGGCGGATGCCACCGATGACGAGCGCGCGATTCGCGAAATCAACTCCGGCATCGCCTGCTACAGCTACGAACCGCTGGTGGCCGCGCTCGCCGAGCTGCAGCGTGACAACGAACAGGGCGAGTACTACCTCACGGACACGATCGCGCTCGCCCGCGACCGCGGCGACCGCGTCGGCGCCATGTTCGCCAGCGAGGCGATCGAGACCTGGGGCATCAACGACTTCCAGCAGCTGCGCGCCGCCGAGCGCATCCTGATCGCGCGGCAGGTCGCCGAGGGCGGCATCGAGAGTGAGGGGGCCGATGGCGCCGGCCACGCCGACGGCTCCGGCGAGGCGCTGGCGGCCGGAGGGGTGGCCGAGGACGACCCGATCTACCATGGCGGCATGGTTGGCGACGATGACGACGACGACATCGACGGCGACGAGGGCGGCGGCCGTGCCGCCGGGGTGCGCGCCACCACCACCGCCCGCACTGCAGTCGCCGACGCTGACGATTCGGGTGAGGACCTGGATGACGGCGGCGACGACGGTGACAACGACGATGACGGCGATGACGAAGACGGGTCGCTGAGCGACGACGACCTGGTGGATGACGATCTCGCCCAGGACGATCTGGACGACGATGACGACGACGCCGATCTGGACGACGAGGAGAGCGACGAGAGCGACGAGAGCGGCGAGAGCGACGAGACCGACGACATCGACGATTCGGACACGGACGACGAGGACGCGGACGACGACGAGGACGACCGGTTCACACGCGGCCGGCACGCGACGGTGCCGCTGACCGGGGACGCAGCATCCACCGCGCCCGCCGCCGGGGTCTGGCCGACGTGATGTCGATGGATCGTCTGTGGGCAGGCTGGCGCATGCGCTACATCGAGGGCCACGATCCGGAGTCGGAGTGCCTGTTCTGTGCCTGTGCATCGACCGGGGACGATCGTGAGGCCCTCGTGCTGGAGCGCGGCAGGCGCTGCTACGTGATGATGAACCGATACCCCTACACGTCCGGACACGTCATGGTGGTGCCATCGCGCCATGTCGCCCGTCTGGCCGAGCTGGATGCGGAGGAGCGTGACGAGCTCATGGCGCTCCTGGCGCGCGCCGAGCGTGCGCTGGCGGAGGCCTATCGCGCCCAGGGATTCAACATGGGCGTCAACCTGGGCATGGCCGCCGGCGCCGGCATCCCGCAACACCTGCATGCTCACCTGGTGCCCCGCTGGAGCGGCGATACCAACTTCATGAGTGCCGTGGCCGAGACGCGGGTCTTGCCCGAGGCGCTCGATCGCACCTACGAGCGGCTCCGGGCGGCGTTCGCGGCGCTCGGCCCGGTGTCGGCGACGGGGGGGGCATGACCCAGCCGGTCGCGGGCCGTCCCACCACCCGGATGCCAGACGGCGATCGGACGGGGTAAGGAGCGAGCGTGTCCGCGCAGCCAATCAGGCGGGCGATGGGAGCCGCCGGGCAGATCGTGCTGGATACCGGAATCACGCTGCTCGGACTGGCGACCGTGGCCCTGGTCCTGTCGACCGTGATCCGCCTGGTGGCGCCCGGGGCGACGCCAGGTCCGGTGCGGCGTCCGGCGGTGACGGTGGCGGGGCCGGTCCGGATCGAGGTGCTGAATGGCTGCGGCGTGCTTGGTGCGGCGCGCGAGGTCGCGTCATTGCTGCGCCGCGATCCGGCGCATGATGTGCTCTGGATCGACAACCATCACGACGTGGCGATCCGTGACACGATCGTGCTCGATCGCATCGGTGCGCCGGACCGTGCCCGGAGCGTTGCCCGGGCGCTCGATCTGGACGACGACCGCGTCGTCCTGCAGCGCCGGGCGGACGAGCGCGTCGAGGTGACGGTCGTCGTCGGCTACGACGACGGGCGCTGGGACCAGCCCCTCGGTGGGCGATGAGGAGCTCCCTCGGATGGCGGTGCGGAAGATACGCTTCGGGCTGTTGGTGCTGATCCTGCTCCTGGGCCTGATCGTCGGCAGCGCGATCGGTCACGCCCTCGGGGTCGTCCTGCCGGAAGGTGCGGTCCGCACGCTTCTCGTGCAACCCTTCACCTGGGCGTTCGGGCCGTCGACCCTGAACCTGGTGGTCTGCAGCATCACGATCGGATTCTCGCTCGATGTCAACGTGATGGGGGTGCTGGGCGTCATCCTCCTGTCGCAGCTTCTCAAGTGGTACTGACCATGGGGGCGGGCCGCCGGGCCCCGGATTGACGGGGCCGGTGGACGCCGGCCCCGGCGGCGGCGCCGCGCTGCGATGCGTCAAGGCGAGGCGGGAACCAGCCGATGACCGGGGTGGTGGACCAGGAGCGGCGGGACTTGCGGCCGCGGGCCGCCGGGCAGCGCCGCGGCACGGTCGCGATGGCACCGCTCGGCACACGTGGCGGGTGACGGGCGCCGGAGCGCCCGTCTTGCTGGCTCCAGTGGGTGGTGCTACGGTGGAGTGAGGCGCGGCGACGCGGTGCCGTGATCCCGGCCCGGGATCCTCGAGGACCCGATGAGCGCCGCCGCTGCACCTGAGGAAGAGACCATGAGTCAACTGGGTTTTCAGGAGCTTCTGATCATCCTCGTGATCGTGCTCGTGCTGTTCGGGGCGAAGCGGATCCCGGAGGTGGGACGATCACTCGGCAAGGGGATCCGGGAATTCAAGAAGGCGACGCGCGAGATCACCGCCGACCTGGATCTCGATGACGACCACCCGCGGAACCGCGAGTCCGGCGGCCAGCAGCGAGACCCCGATCCGCCGGCCGCGAAGAGCTAGCCGCCCGGCCGATGCGGGGGGCCGGCGCCCGCACGGCATCGGCCGGACCCTAGCCCCGCCACGTCCACTGGCTAGTAGCGATAGTCGACGATCTTGGCCTTCTCGCGCAGACCATCGATCCAGCTCTGGAAGACCAGGAACTGCCGCTCGCGCTCGAGCGAGGTGCGGACGGCCTGCCGCTGCTGCTCCATCTCCTCGGGCGAGCTGGTGATCACGGAGTCGACGCGGGCGACGTAGAATCCGCTGTCGGTCTCGAGCAGGTCACTGGTCTCGCCCTCGGCGAGCGCGAAGCTGGCGGCCACCAGCTCAAGGTCCGAGCCGACGCCTGGGATCGGTCCGCGGCGACCGAAGCGGCCGGACTGGACGAGATCGACGCCGGCAGCACGGGCCCCATCGCGGAGTCCCTGCTCCTCGACCTTGCTCGCCAGCGCCTCGGCGTCGTCGCGGGCGACCTCACGCCGCTGTTCCTGCCGGAGCCGGCGCTCGACGGCGCGCTGCACCTGGTCGAAGGGGCGTGGCGCCGGGGCGAGGCGCTCGGCGACCTCGTAGACCACCCAGGCGTCTTCTTTCTCGGCCGGGTTGCCGACCGCC
>JASFRE010000051.1:0-13509 GCA_050115055.1 Candidatus Eiseniibacteriota bacterium
GGGCCGTCAGCTCGTCCCGGTCGGGCTGTCAGCTCGTCCCGGTCGGGCTCTCAGTCGGCATCGGGCAGCCGCCGCCGCTCGGGCGCGTTGCTGCGGATCAGGAGCGACGGCTTGTCGCGCACCAGGCGCGAGAACTCGCTCATGTTGGCCGTGGTCTCGCGCAGGTTGGCCAGGGTCTCGGCGATCGTCCGCCGGTTCGAGCCGACCAGCGTGCGCAGGTCACTCATCATGTCGCGCCCGGCCTCGGCCGTCACGTTCAGGTTGTCGATGAGCTCGCCCTGGTTGAGCTCGGCAAGCACCAGGCGCATCTCGTGCAGCCCCCCCTCGAGATCGGCAAGCGAGCGCTCGATCGACGACTCGTTGCGCTCGAGGATGCCGCTCGAGCGCACGAGGATCGTGTCCATGTGCGTCATGGCGCTGGTGGAGATGAGGAGCAGGTCGCTGAGCTGCTCGGAGTTCTCCATGACCGACGCGTGCAGCGCTGCGAGCCTCGCCTTCAGGCGCTCGAGCTCCTTGGGATTGGTGACGTCGAGCATGTTGTCGAGCAGCATGTCGGCCTTCTCCGCCGCCGACTCGGCGCGGCCGGAGAGGGACTGGAGGAGCGAGACCTCGGACTCGATGCGCCCGCCGACCGCCAGCGGCGCGGCTTCGGGGGTGCCGCCGTAGAGCTCGACGTACATGAGACCGGTGATGCCGACCGACCGCAGCCGGGCCTTGGTGTCGGTGCGGATCGGCGTCCCCTCCTTGACGCCGATGTCGACCTCGACCTTGGTGATGTCGTCCTCGGGGATCGCGAGCTCCTCGACGGTACCGACGCGCACGCCGCGGTACTTGACCGGCGAGCCCGCCTCGAGTCCGCTCACCGATTCCTCGAAGCGCACGGTGTAGTGATCCCGCGGCTCCGCGAACCGGATGCCGGCCACCAGCGCGATGGTGACGACGAGGAGCGCGGTGGCGGCGATGACGAACAGGCCGACCTTGAAATGCTGGGTCCTTGCCATGGCGTGTCCTCTCCCGGGTCCTCCCGGCGGGGTCAGTCGATGAACAGCTCCTCGAGCAACGCCCCCTCGCCGGCGGCGGCGTGCTCCTCGCCGCCGGTGAAGAAGCTCCGGATGCGCGGGTCGTTGGAGGCCTCGAGCTCGTCGAGATCGCCGTCGGCCACCACGACGCCCGAGTGCAGCATGGTCACGCGGTCGGCGATGCGGCGGATCGAGCGCAGCTCGTGCGAGATCACCACCACCGTCAGCCCGAGCGCGTCGCGCAGATCGAGGATCAGCCGGTCGATGCCGGCGGCGGTCACCGGATCGAGGCCGGCCGTCGGCTCGTCGCAGAACAGCACCTCGGGATCCTGCGCCAGCGCCCGGGCCAGCGCGGCACGCTTCCGCATGCCGCCCGAGATCTCCGACGGCCGGTAATCGCCGAAGCGACCGAGACCGACGATGGCCAGCTTGATGCGCGCCACCAGGTCGATCGAGTCGGCGTCGAGCTGGGTGTGCTCGCGGAGCGGCAGCTTGACGTTGTCGAGCAGCGACATGGACTGGATCAGCGCCCCGCCCTGGAAGAGCATGCCGATGCGGCTGAGCATGAGCGCCAGCGCGTCCTCCGACAGCGCCAGCAGGTCCTCCCCGAGCAGCCGGACCGAGCCCGACTGCGGGGTCAGGAGGCCGATCACGTGCTTCAGGAGCGTCGTCTTGCCGCAGCCCGACGGACCGAGAACGACGCGCACCTCGCCGTGCTCGACGCGCATCGACACGTGGTCGAGGACGAGGAGATCCCCGAAGGCGGCGACCAGGTCGCACACCTCGATGGCGGGCCCGGCGCCCGCGGCGCTCGGTCCGGTCGTCGTCATCGTCGACCGCTCTCCTCCACCAGCGCCCTGAGGCGCGCGGCGGTGTCGCCTTCGAGCCCGGCCTCGGTCAGGCGCCAGGCCCAGTTGCCGTCGGCCACCGCCGGGGTGTTCATGCGCGCCTCGCTGCCGAGCCCGAGCACGTCCTGCATCGGCACCACGGCGAGTGTCGCCGGCGAGCGCTGCGCGGCGGCGACGAGCGCCCAGACCGCGTCGCGGTCGCCCTGGCGGGCGAGCACCCGGTCGACGCGCGCGCGCGCCGCGGCGTCCAGGGTCGCCAGCCAGCCGCGTGTCGTGTCGTTGTCGTGCGTCCCGGTGTAGACCACCTCGTCCGGCGCCACGCGATCCGGGTGGTGGGTGCTGCGCGCCTCGTCGAAGCCGAACTGCAGCACCTTCATGCCGGGGAGGCCGAGCTCGCGCCGCAGGCGCCGGACGGCCGGCGTGATGACGCCCAGGTCCTCGGCGACGAACGGCAGCGTGCCGAGCGCCGCGACGAGGGCGTCGAACAGCTCGCGACCGGGGCCGCGGATCCAGCGACCGTCCTGGGCGGTGGTGGCGCCGCGCGGCACCCGCCAGTAGGCGACGAAGCCCCGGAAGTGGTCGAGGCGGATCCAGTCGACGAGGCGCAGGTTCGCACGGATGCGCTCGATCCACCAGCGGTAGCCGTCCGCCTTGAGCCGGCGCCAGTTGAAGATCGGATTGCCCCACAGCTGGCCGGTGTCGCTGAAGTAGTCGGGAGGGACGCCGGCCATGTAGCGCGGCTGCCCGTCCTCGTCGAGCAGGAAGCGATCGCCGTGCGCCCAGACGTCGGCCGAGTCGTGGGCGACGTAGATCGGCACGTCGCCCATGACGGTCACGCCGCGCTCCCGCGCCAGGCGGCGCACACCCTCCCACTGCCGGAAGAACTGGAACTGGAGGTAGGCCGCGAGCTCGATCGGCGCGGCGAGCGCCGCGCGGGCGGCGGTGAGCGCCTCCGGCTCGCGGCGGCGCAGCCGGCCGTCCCACTCCACCCAGGGACGGCCACCGTGGCGTGTCTTGAGGGCGGCGAACACGGTCCAGTCGTCGAGCCACGGCGCCTGCGCCGGGTCGTCGCGGAAGGCGTCGAAGGCAGCGCGCACCGCCGCCGGACCGCGCTCGCGCACATGGTCCCACGAGCGGCGCAGCATCGTGTGCTTCCACTCGGAGACGCGCGCGTAGTCGACGCGCCCGTCGTCGAAGGCGGGCGCATCGTCGAGCGCCTCGCCGGGCAGGCTGCCCTCGGCGACCAGCGCGTCGAGCGCCACCAGGAGCGGATTGCCGGCGAAGGCCGAGGGGCTGGCGTAGGGCGAGTTGCAGGTACCGCGCGTGGTCGGCCCGAGCGGCAAGACCTGCCAGACCGTCGCCCCGGCCGACCCGAGCCAGTCGAGGAAGCGGCCGACCGCCGCGCCGAGATCGCCGATGCCGTGCGGTCCCGGCAGCGAGGTCGGATGGAGGAGGATGCCCGTGGCTCGTCTCATGCGTGCCGGTTCCCGCGTCCGATCACAGGAAGTAGAAGAGCGCCGTGAACACCGCGTCGGCGATGATCACGAAGAGGATCGACTTGACGACCGCGCGGGTCGTGGCCTGGCCGACCTCCTCGGAGCCGCCGCTCACCGCGAACCCCTCGAAGACGCCGACGTTGGCGATGACGGCGCCGAACACTACCGCCTTCACCATGCCGGCGGTGATGTCCGACAGGTAGAGCGCCTGGATGGTCTCGTTGATGTACGTCTGGGGGCCGAGACCGAGGTGCACGGTCCCGATCAGGAAGCCGCCGAAGATGGCGACCACGTTGGCGATCGCCACCAGGCAGGGCATCACCAGGACCAGCGCCAGGATCCGCGGCACGACGAGGTGGCGCACCGGGTCGAGGCCCATGGTGCGCAGGGCGTCGATCTCCTCGGTGACCACCATCGTGCCGAGCTCGGCGGCGATCGACGAGCCGGTGCGTCCAGATACGATGATGGCGGTCATCAGGGGACCGAGCTCACGGGTGGTGGCGATGCCCACCATGTCGGCCACGAAGATCGCCGCCCCGAACTGCCGTAGCTGCTCGGCGGCCTGCATGCCCATGATGAGACCGATCAGGAGCGCAATCAGGCCGACGATCGGCACCGCATCGGCGCCGAAGAAGCCGGCCTGACGGAGGGTCTCGCCGAAGCGCACCGGCTTGCCGAGGAACGGCGCCACCAGCATCCAGTAGGAGACGTTGCCGGCCTGCACGACCAGCTCCTCGAGCCGGTCCTTGAAGCGGATGACGCTCTGGCCGGCGGCCGAGACCGGGTCCCAGAAGGCGGTCGGCGTCTCCTCGTCGAGGACGCCGGCGTGCCGCAGCGAGATGGCGAAGATCTTGCGCACGGCGTCGGAGGCGCCGCGCACCTGCAGGCGATGGTCGCGCGCCCCGAGCCGGTGCCTCGCCTCGAGGATCACCGCCACGCCGGTCGAGTCGATACGCTCGAGCCCCGACAGGTCGACGAGCAGCGACTGCCCGTCGTCGAGCTCGAGCGCCTCGAAGCGCTTGTCGAGCTCGGGGCTGTTCGAGCTGTCGACCCTGCCCTCGAGGAACATGATCCGACGCATCGGCTCCTCCTGGAAGCGGATGCGCAGTGCCGGGGCGCTCACCGGGCTTCACTCCGGGCGGCGGGGCCGGTCGCCAGGCTGACCCCGATGACGAGGACGAGCGCCACCACGAAGGCGACGAGCTTGACGTCGACGAGCGCCCCGAGCCGCTCGACGTTCATCCACACCACGGTGCTCACCGTGCCGCCCAGCATGCCGGCCAGGGCCCCCCAGCGCGTCGTCCGCCGCCACCAGAGCGACAGCAGGAGCGCCGGCCCGAAGGCCGAGCCGAGCCCCGACCAGGCGTAGCTGACCACCATGTAGATCAGGTTCTCGTTGTAGAACGCCAGATAGAGGGAGACGGCGGCGATCACGACTGTCGCCAGGCGGCTCAGGGTGACCAGTCGCGCGGCGCTGGCGTGCGGGTTGAGGAGCCGGGCGTAGACGTCCTCGATGACCGACGAGGTGGCGACCAGGAGCTGCGAGTCGGCGGTCGACATCATGGCGGCGATGGCGCCGGCGATGACCAGCCCGGCCACCCAGCCCGGCAGCAGCGCCTTCGCCACCAGCGGCATCACCTGCTCGGGGTCGGCCAGTCCCTCGCCGAGGATGCCGTGCCCGACCAGACCGATGAACGCCGCGCCCCAGTAGGCGCACAGCACCCAGGCCATGGCGATCATCGTCCCCTGGCGCAGGTCCCGCGGGCGGCGGATGGCCATGTAACGGGTCAGGAGGTGCGGCTGCCCGAGGTAGCCGAAGCCCCAGGAGACGCCGCCCAGCACCACCCCGAACAGCATGGCCCGCCCGACCTCGCCGCCCGACATGGAGAGGAAATCGGGACCCTGCACCGCCAGCGTGTCGACGAAGGCGTCGGCGCCGCCGAGGCGCGCGATGGCCAGGAGCGGCAGCAGCAGCGCCACCGCCGCCATCAGCAGCCCCTGGAAGAGATCGGTCCAGGCGACGGCCAGGAAGCCGCCCATCAGCGTGTAGAAGACCACGACCACGGCGCCGATCACCATGCCCCAGCCGGTCGGCAGGCCGAAGGTGGCGTTCAGGATCTTGCCGGCACCGACGAACTGTGCCCCGACGTAGAGCGTGTAGAACAGGATGATGATCACCATCGACACGGAGCGCAGAACGTGCGAGCGATCGGCGAAGCGGGCCTCGAAGTAGTCGGGCAGGGTGAGGGCGCCGAGCCGCGCGGTGGCCGTACGCAGCCGCCAGGCGAGCAGCGTCCACGAGGTGAAGATGCCGAAGGCGATGCCAATCACCGACCAGAACTCGCGGAAGCCGGCCGCGTAGGCGGCGCCCGGCAGGCCGAGCAGGAACCAGGCGCTCTCCCCGGAGGCGCGCTCGGAGATCGCCGTCACCCAGGGGCCGAGGCGCCGCCCGCCGAGCACGAAGTCGTCGAGCGAGCGCATGTACCGGTAGGTGATGAAGCCGACGACGACCACCACCACCAGGTAGAGGACGAGTCCGAAGAGGATGGGCAGGTCGACGCCGGCTTCGGCGCTGGACATCGCGGATCCTCCGGCAGCGGGCCGTGATCGGGAGCGCGACGAGGGTCGTGCTCAGGAGTCGTCGGGTGCGTCGTCGCTCCCGCGCGAGCGCAGGAAGTGGGCGACCGCCAGGACGAGGAGCAGGAGCCAGGAGCCGAAGACGATCACCAGCGTGCTGGTCGGCATGCGAACCCTCCGGCGGCGAGGGTAGCGCATCCGGGGCGGCAGCGCGACCGGCTGGGGACGGGACACTTGGCTGGCGGCGGCGCGATGGCCTGGCGGCAGCGCGATGGCCTGGCGGCAGCGCGTGGTGTGGCATACTCGGGACGTCTGCCGTTCCCCCCGAGCCACGAGGTGGTCCCGCGATGCCCGACTGTGTCCGCTGCGGCCGCGTGCTACCGGCCGAACTCAAGATCGTCCGGGAGACGCTCTGCCCGCACTGCTCCGCCTACCTGCATGCCTGCGTCCAGTGCGTCTTTCACGACCCGCACGCTCACAACCAGTGCCGGGAGCCGCAGGCGGAGTTCGTCGCCAACCGCGAGAAGGCGAACTTCTGCGAGTTCTGGAAGCTCGGCACCCCCGGCGGCGGCGGTCCCGGCGACCGCCGCGCCGACGATGCGCGGGCCCGGCTCGACGCGCTGTTCCGCAAACCCGGCGATGATTGACCGCGACTCCCGCGATGATCGACCGCGGATCCCGCGATGAAGGACCTCCCGTGGTCACGGGTCGTCCGGCTCCGGGCGCTCGCGCGCCTCGCGGAAGCGGCGCTCGAGCCAGTCGAGCTCGCGGCGACCGCCCCGCACCGCATCGGGCGCGCGGCGCGCCGGCCGCACGGCGCGCCGTGCCTCGAGCTCCGGCACGAAGGCCTCGACGTCGACCGCCTTGCCGCCGGCCAGGCGAGCGTGCCGGGCCAGCTCCTGATCCGAGCTGACGACGCGGCACGGCAGCCGACCGCGGTGCCCGTGGTGGCGGGCCAGCGCGTCGACCATGCGGCGGATGACGTCATCGGCGGTGGCCGGCGGCTCCGAGAAGACGATGCGCACCGTTCCGTGGCGCCGCGAGCGACCAGGCGCCGGGACGTCACGGGCGCCGTCGAAGACCAGGGTGACCCGCGCGCGGCGGCCGCGATAGCCCTCCTCGAGGCGGCGCACGAGCTCGTCGCGGGCGCGCTCGAGGCTGGCGGCGGCGAGCTCGCGCAGTCGCGGCGTGCGGAAGACGACGTTGTAGCCGTCGACGATCAGGTGCTCGAAGCTCACGGTACGACCCGGGAGGTGAGTTCGACCGTCGGCCACAGGGTGGAGACGCCGAGCACGAGCAGGTAGACGGCGAGGACGGCGTGCGCCGGCGTGCCGCGGAGGCCGCCGGCCTCGAGCACCGTGACGCCCTCGCGCAGCGCCTCGCCGGTGACCAGGGCCACCAGCGGCAGGATCGGCAGGAGACTGACGGCGGCCGCCGGCGCCGCCGGCGCGCCCGCGACCACCAGCCAGAGCGGCACCAGGACGAGGGTCAGGCTGGCCAGGTACCAGATCGGCCGCGGCTTCCAGGAGAGCGCCAGGAGGGCGAGGAAGGGCACGAGAAGTGGCGCCTGCAGGCCGTGCCAGAGAGCGAGGAGGAGTCGCCAGGCGCCAGCCGGCGCCAGGCGGGGCGGTGCGAAGGGGCCACCGCTCCAGCCGCCCAGGAGGGCGAGGAGGAGTCCGGCGCCGGCCAGCGCCAGGAGGAGCCAGACGCCGAAGACGGCGACGGCCGGGCGCCCGAGCGCGTAGCGCCGCGCGTACAGCAAACGGTGGACGAAGACAGCGACAAGTAGGATCATCCCCTGCTGGCACCAGGCGGCGATCAGCGCCCACGGCAGGATCGACACGGAGCGCAGGCCCGCGGTGCCGGTCTCGTCGAAGGTGCGCCGCACCGCGACCGCCAAGAGGGCGGTGAAGGCGGCGACCTCCGGGGCGCCGATGACGGCGCGGGCGCAGAGCGGCGAGACGACGAGGAGCGCCGGCGCCAGCCCACCGGTCCGGACACCGGGACCTTCCACCCGGCCGGCGAGATCGAACACCACCGCCAGGATGACGGCGCCGGCCAGTCCCCCGATCCAGATGCCGCTCGCACCGGGTGGCAGCCCGAGGGCCTCGAGGCTGGCCATGAGCAGTGCCCACGGCCGACCAGGCGGTGGCGCGGCGGCGAGCGGGCCGGTGGGCGGGCCGGCGAGCCACCAGACGAGCCCGTGCGCCGCCAGCGCCAGCGCCGGCGGCAGGACCCTGAGTCGAGGACGCAGCGCGCATGGCATGATCGGCCCACGTTAGGTGGCGGCCCGATCGATTGCAAGGCGAGCAGGAGAGCGTGGAGAACCCGATGAGTACGACACCACCCGCGAGCACGACACCGGACACCAGCGAGCAGACGCCGGTCGTCGTCGGCGGCCTCATCTTCGACCTGGACGGCACCCTCATCGACTCGGCCGACGACATCGCCGCCGCCGTCAACGTCGCCCTGACGGCGATGGAGCGCCCGGCGCGTCCGGTCGAGGAGATCGCCCGCTTCATCGGCGACGGCGTGCGCACCCTGCTGGCGCGGGCGCTCGACACCGATGACGAGGCGGTGCTCGACGAGGCGGTGCTCAAGTTCTTCGAGCACTACGGCGAGCACTATCTCGACACCACCCAGCCCCATGCCGGGGCCCGCGAGATCCTCGATCACTTCAAGGACAAGCCCTGCGCGGTGGTCAGCAACAAGCCCGAATCCTACTGCCGCGCCATCCTCGCCGGTCTCGAGATGGATGCGACCCTGGTGGCGATCATCGGCGGCGACACCCTGGAAGTGAAGAAGCCGGACCCGCGCGCCATCCAGGAGGCGCTCGATCTCATGGGGATCGAGGCCAGCGAGGCGGTGGTGATCGGCGACGGCGTGAATGACATCGAGGGCGGGCGCGCCGCCGGCACCCGCACCTGCGCGGCGACCTTCGGGCTGACCCCGGCCGAGGAGCTGGCCGGCGCCGGCCCCGACTGGACGATCGACGACCTGCAGGACCTGGCGCGGCTGTTCAGCTAGCGAGCCGCTCGCTGCTCGCGCCGCGCCGCGTCGACCCAGACCCGCACGCGGGCGGGCGGCGCCCCGAGCCGCCCGGCCAGCGCCGCGGCGTCGGCCGCCGCCAGCGCCGCGGGCGAGTCGATGCCGAGCGCTGCCAGCCGGCGGGCGTTCGCCGTTCCCAGCCCGCGCAGCAGCGCCAGCCGCGCCAGGTCACGCCAGGCGGCCAGGGTCGCCGCGTCCGTTCCCCCGGTCTCACGGGCGAGCGCCTGCCACGGGGCCGGGTCGGCCACGGCGGAAGCCAGCTCTCGAGGGGTCACCGCCCCCCGACGTGCGAGCTCGGCGGCGAGCCGCGTGCCGAGTGCGCTGTCGGCGCCGCCGGCGCCGCCAGCGCCGTCCGCGCCGCCGACGCCGTCGGCGTCGCCGGGCGTCTCCCCGACCGCGGCCACCAGCGCCACCAGGTCCGAGGCCCGCACCCGCCGCGAGTCGGTGGTGTGGCGATCGATGAGCGGCGGCATGGCGAGGAGCAGCGCCGCCGCCACGACCAGCGCCAGCCCGCGCGCCCCGGCGCTCGCCCGTCGCGCCGCCGGCTCGGGCTCCCAGGGTACGGCGACGCCGCGGAGCACCAGCCAGCGATACATCACGTAGCACTCGAGCGCGAAGGGCGGGAAGCCCAGGAAGCCGGCCAGCGGCATCTCGAACAGCTTCCAGTCCTCGAAGCCCGGCACGGTGTAGATCCACTTGCTACCGGCACGAATATTGAAGGCTTCCCACAAGATTCCGCACACGAGGCCGGCGACGAGGAGGCGGACGATCCGGGTCCAGCGACCGGCCTCGAGGTCGGCGAGCAGGCCGCTGCGGCTCAGACGCCGGTTGAGCGGTGCGAGGAGGAGCACGGTGACGCCCCAGACCAGCGGGAAGAAGAGACGAGGCCAGACGAGGACGAGGGCCGCCCAGACGAGCCCCATCGCCATCAGCACCGGCTCCACCCAGGGCGGCAGGCGCAACGTCCGCGACCTGAGCCCGGCGGCGACACCGTGGGTCGCGAGCAGGCGGTCGATCGCGAAGAGGGCCGGCAGCACGGTGCCGAAGGCGAGCACCAGGGTGACGCGGCGCGCCACCAGCGAGTGCGGCACGCCGACGTAGTACCAGTTGGCGAGCCTGAGATTCCAGAGCTCGAAGAAGAGCCAGAGGACGGCCGACCAGAGGACCAGGGAGGCGGCGCGGCGCGCCGACCCGAGCAGCAGCGGGCGCTCCGGCCGGCGGAGACCGGCCCAGCCATCGGCGACCCCGATCGTCGCGTACCAGGCCAGGCAGTAGTAGAAGGTGAAGAACGGCTCGACACCGCGCAGCATGAGGACGGTGGCGGCGACGAGCACCAGGGCGGCGACGGCGAGCAGCCAGCCGCTGCGCGCCCGGGGGGAGGTCATGGTCGACATGGCTCCGCGTGCGCTGGCTAGAATTTCATTCCCTCGCCGAGCTCGAGCTCGATGCCGCCGGCGCGGGTGAGCGCCAGGTCGAGGCGCGCCACCTCGACCCAGGGTGCGAGCAGGCGCAGCCCGCAGCCGACGCTGCCCTCGACGTCGTCCCAGGTGAGCTCGGGATCGCCGTTCCAGGCGGCGCCGGCATCGAGGAAGACGGCCGCCGAGAGCCCGAGATCGAGGTTCCTGAGCGGCCCGAACAGATCATAGCTGCGCACCGGTGACAGGTCGAACCGATACTCGATCCCGGCCAGCGCGCCGTGCTCGCCCTCGAGATCGCCGCCGTCGTAGCCGCGCACGCTGCTCGAGCCGCCGAGCCGCAGCAGGCGGTAGTCCGGCACCGTGCCGGCCCGCCGGACGAGGCGCGCCTGCAGGCCGAGCGTGCGACCGACCGGCACCGGCTGGAAGCGGCGCACCTCGACCAGGTACTGCGTGTAGTGCACGGTGCCGCCCAGGGCGCCGCCGAACCAGCCCACCCCGGTGCCGATCCACCAGCCGCCGCGCGGGTTGCGGTGGAGGTCGCGCGAGTCGTAGGTCAGGTTGAGACCGACGCCGTGCACGCGGTCGTGATTGTCGGGCGAGATGGTCTTCATCGGCTCGGCGCTCTCGAGCGACACGTAGCTCGCGCCGACCGAGGTGCGCCAGCGGTCATCGGGGGTGAGCGACAGGCCGGCGCCGAGGCCGACGCTCAGGGTCTCCTCGGTGAAGTCGTCGTAGCGGTTCTTCTCGTGCCGGTAGCCGGAGGAGGCGCTGATCGAGAAGCGATTCCAGAACAGCCAGGGGTTCGAGAAGGCGGCATGGAATCCGCTGATGCCACCGCCCGTTCCCGACAGCTGCAGGCGCTCGTGGCGGCCGCGGAAGTTGCGCAGGTCGATACCCGCCCCCACGGTCAGGCCGGTCTTGGTCGAGTTGGAGGCGATCGGGAAGGGCAGGATCGATGGACGCTCCTCGACGACGACCCGGACGTGGGCCTCGCCCGGCGCGGAGACGGTGTCGACCTCGACCGCGACGGCGCTGAACAGCTCGATGTTGTGGAGGCGCGTCTTCATCATCTCGACGTCGAGCTCGCGGGCGGCGTCGCCGACGCGGCAGAGGAGCTCGCGCTCGATGACGTGGTCGCGGGTGTGCTGGTTGCCGGAGATCTCGATCAAGACCACGCGCGGACCGGCGGGCCCCGCGCCGCCGGCCGTCGCCGGTGCACGGCCGCCGAGCGCCAGGCTCGCCAGGGCGGCGCCGAGGAGCGCCATCGGGCACCTCGTGCCGCGCGATGCGATCGGTGAGAGTGGTCTGATGGGTCGGCTCCGCGGGGGCGCGGGACGCGGGGCGCATCCGGGGTGGGCCGGGCGGGGTGCCCGCCATCCCGACCGCTCCGCCCAGACGACGGTTGCGGGGCGTGGCCCTTCATGCCAGGATCGCGGGCTCGCTGGATCGTCCGCCTGCCCTCTGCACGCGGGTACCGTCCAGCATAGCGAGCCGGACGGATCCTGCCAAGCGGGTCACGAGTTCTCCATGCCCACAGCCATCCAGATTGAGATCGGCAACCTGACGCTCGAGGCGGAGCTCGATAACACGCCGACCGCCCGGGCGATCGTCAAGGCGCTGCCGATCGAGACCGATTTCGAGACCTGGGGCGACCTGTATCACTTCGAGATCCCGGTCAAGCTGCCGCTCGACGACACCGCCACCCTCGAGGTACAGGTTGGCGACCTCGGCTACTGGCCGCCCCGGAAGTCCATGACGATCTTCTACGGGCCGACGCCGGCCACGCCGAGCGACTCCGACCGGCCGGTGCCGGCCAGCGAGGTCAACCTGATCGGCCGGCTGGTCGACGATCCGACCATCCTGCGGGTGGTGGCCGGCATCGGTCACCTGCGCATCGCGCGCCGCTCGCGGCGGCGCAAGAAGAAGACCTGAGGCGGCCGAATCTCAGCGACCGCTGCCGCGTTCCCCGCCGCGCTCCCTGCCGCCTTCCCCGCCGCGTTCCTTGTCGCGCTTCCCGCCGAGCTCCTTGACCATCACCGTGCGATCGCCGGACGACGGGCCGCCGGTCGCCTGCCCGCGAAAGCCGGCCTGCTGGAAGACCCCCTCGGGTCCGGTCCAGATCTCGCCATCGGCGTGGCGCCCGACGCGGGGGTAGGCGAGGACCCGGCGAACGCCGCGCGCTTCGAGGTCCGCGAGCACCGCTGCGAGCAGCGCGTGCGCCAGGCCGCGACCCCGGTAGGCCGGGAGCAGCAGGCAGCAACCGACGGCGTGGGGCGGCACCTCCCCGGCCGGCCCACGGTGCCAGGCCACCGCCGCGGCGAGCTTGGGGAACCAGTCGACCGGCGCGCACTGGCACCAGCCGATCGGTCGCTCGCCGTCGTACATGAGATAGCCATCGTGGCGTCCGGCGGCGAACTGCGCCTCGCGGACCGCCCGGTTGGCGCCGGCCGACCGCTCGCCCCAGCCCTCCCAGGTGGGGACGGCCCACGCGGCGCAGTAACACCAGTCGAGCCCCGGGGCGCCGTGCAGCGCCAGGAAGTCGGCCTCGCGCCGCCGGTCGAGCCGCCGGACCGTGATCGCGCTCGCCATGAATGGAACCTCCTGCGGGGAAGCGGCGGCCATCTGGACGCCGCCGCCGGCGACTGCTAGGCTCCCCTCCCCCGTTCTCGAGCGAGACCCTAGGGAAGGACGCGCCATGCTGCAAGAGAGCCAGGGACACGAGATCCGTCGCGTCGCCATCGTCTTCGCCGGCGGGCCTGCCCCCGGGGCCAACGCGGTGATCTCGTCGACCGCCATCAGCTTCCTCGATGCCGACCGCGAGGTGGTCGGCTTCCTGAACGGTTACGAGAACCTCGAGAATTACCACCCGATCTCGAACCGCATGCAGCTCGACCGGCACTACGTGCAGTTCCAGCTGCAGTACGTCTCCGGGCTCCGCAACACGCGCGGTGTCATGATCGGCACCTCGCGCGCCAATCCCGGCAAGGCGATCGGCTGTCAGGCGGACCTCGACGATCCCCAGAAGACCGCCAAGCTGCGCAACATCTACACGGCGCTCGTCGATCTGGGGATCGACGCGCTGGTCTCGATCGGCGGCGACGAC
>JASFRE010000052.1:0-13463 GCA_050115055.1 Candidatus Eiseniibacteriota bacterium
ACGCAATCTTCTGTTCTGAACCGACCCTTTGGATCGCCACTGAGGTCGCCGCGCCGCGATCGCGGGGAATCGGATCGCATCGAGGCCGATGATGACCGAACCGGGCGTGCGGAACGCCGCCCGGGCCGGCCGCACGGTCCGGGCGATCGGATTTCCCGCGCTCCGTTTCCACCCCCGCCGCCACCGCTCCTCGCCGCCCTGCCCCGGCGCGTCCGCGCGCCCCGTGCTACACTGAATGGACCGTCGACTGGCTGGCTGGCCGGACGCCGCACCGCGGCTGTGCCGGCGTGCGCTGCGGGGAGGTGCCTGGCTTCCACCGCGTGCACCCGCTCATCCCGCCCCGTGGAGGAACTGGCGATGACCCGCATCTCTGAGTCTTCACCCCGCTCCGTGTCCCGCAGCGTCGCGCGAGACGCCTGCCGTGACGCCCGCCACCTCACCGATCGTGCTGCCGGCTGCCGCGCGACCAACGCCATTGCCGCCGCCGCGCGGCCCGCGCTACTCGTGGCGGCGTTGCTTGCCCAGAGCCTGCTGGCGACGCCGGGTGCGGCCGCGCCGGGCGACCTGCTCTGGTGGTTCCAGGGGGTCGAGAACATCAACTCGATGGTCGAGGTCGGCGACATCGACGGTGACACGACGCCCGACATCGCCGTCGAGTCCTACGACGCGGGGGTGCCGGCGGGCGAGCCGAACCTGTCGCTGCTGAGCGGCACAACGGGCGTGCCGATCTGGCAGGTGCGGACCCAGAGCGGCCCCTCGAACAGCGGCGGCTACGAGGACGACTGTCTCCATCTCGGCGACGACATGAGCGGCGATGGCATTCCCGACCTGCTGCTCGGCACGGCCTGGGGCGGCCGCAGCGCCATGGGCATCGACGTGACCAGCGGCGCGCAGCTCTGGATCTTCGACACCTACATCGACACGCCGCCCAGTCCGCCCGAGTCCGGCTGGGTCTACACGATCCACCCCGTCCCCGACCTGACCGGTGATGGCATCGATGACGCCATCTTCGGAGCCGGCAGCGACAACAACGGGGCGTATGCCGTGAGCGGGGCCGACGGATCGGTGATCTTCCGGCTCTACGCCGGCGACGCGATCGTCTCGTCGGCGACGCTGGGCGACGTGACCGGTGACGGGCTCAGCGAGGTGGTCTATGGCGGCGGCGACTTCGAGACGCGGGTCTTCTGTATCTCGGGCGCCAGCGTCGGCATCGCCAATCCGGTCTGGGAGACCGACGTGGGCGATGGCACCCAGTACATGGTGCCGTTCATCGACGTCGACGGGGACGGTCTGCCCGAGGTGCTGGTCGGTACCTGGAACTACGAGGTGGTCTGCCTGTCGGGCGCCGACGGCTCGATCGTCTGGACGCGGAGCCTGGGCACCGGCAACGTGATCATGCAGCTCGCAGTGCTGGACGACGTCGATTTCGACAATGCCGCCGACATCGCCGTCGGCTCCTGGTCGAACTCGGCGACGGTCCTCTCCGGCAAGACCGGTACGGTCATCTGGTACGGACTGACCGGTGGTGACGTCTGGGCGGTCGACGGGACCGAGGATGTCACGGGTGACGGTCGCTCGGACGTGGTCGCCGGCTCCTTCGACGGGCGTGCCTACCTCTTCGACGGCGTGACCGGCGACCCGCTCTGGAGCTACGTCGCCGGCGACAAGGTGATGTCGGTGCGCGGGGTGAGCGACCTGAGCGGCAACGGGGTGCCTGACGTGGTGGCCGGGACCCAGTACCTGTCGGGGAGTGGCGGGCGCGTCTACGCGCTCGAGGGCAACGACGCGACGCCGGTCGAGGCGCCGGTGGTCGACGCACGCGTCGCCCGCAGTGTGATCGAGATCACATGGGAGGCCGACTGGGCACTGCCCGGCACGGTGTACAACGTCTACCGGCGCGAGCAGACGGCTGCGCCGGGCGACGTCGAGCGGGCGCCCGAGGCCATGCCGGGCGCGGACGGGGCGCTGGCCCTCCAGAAGGCGGCGATCGCCCGGTCCGGCCTGCCGCGCCACGAGCGCCTGGCGCTGGCGCTGGCGCTGGCAGCCGACGACGGCTTCGTGCGCCTGAACGACGCACCGATCACCGCGACGGGGCCCACCGCCGGGTTCGTCGATGCGACGGCCGAGGCCGGTGGCACCTACGCCTACCGGATCGGCTACACGGAGCCCGGTGGGCCGGAACGGTTCCTGCAAGAGGTGGTGGTGACGCGCCCCGCCGGCCAGACACCGTCCTTCCTGGCGATCGAGCCGGTCGGCGTGGCCGGTGCGCCCAGGACGCTCCGGGTGGCTCTGCCCCCGGGCATGCGGGGCGACTACTCGGTCGGCCTCTTCGGCGTCGACGGGCGGCGCGTCCGCGTGCTCGAAAGCGGGCGCCTGAGCGGCGAGACGTCCGCGCTGGAGGTGGCCTGGGACGGGCGTGACCAGCATGGCGGCCGCCTGGCCAGCGGCATCTACATCGCCGAGGTGGCGGTGAGCGGTGCCGGGCGGGCGGCGCGCGCCACGTCGAAGGTGCTCTGGCTGCACTGAGCGCGCGACACGCGGCGAGAATCCTGAAACCACCAGTGGGATGGACTGTCCTATCTTGGAGAAGGCGTGCACGACCTTGAGGCGGCGGTGACACCTGACGCCGCCGTCTCCTTCATTCACCGCGACAGAACCCAGAGGCCTTGGCGCCTCCCACCAGCACCGGCGGGTCACGACCGTCGTCCGGTGCCGGGGGCGTGACGCCAGCCTCGGGACTCGAGGTCATGAATACCGAGACATCCTCGGAGGCCTCCCGGCAGGCTTCCCGCTCTCCCTCTGCTGCTGCAAGCGATCCGGCAACCCCACCCGCACCCGCCGCCGACGGCGGCAACGGCAATGTCGAGCAGGTCGAGACCGTCACCATCCGCTTCGCGGGGGACTCCGGTGATGGCATGCAGGTCACCGGCGGGCAGTTCACGTCGACGTCGGTCATGGTCGGCAATGACGTGGCGACCTTGCCCGACTATCCGGCCGAGATCCGTGCTCCGGCCGGCTCGTTGCCCGGGGTGTCCGGCTACCAGATCCGCTTCTCGAATCACGACATCTTCACACCCGGCGACCAGCCCGACGTGCTGGTGGCGATGAACCCGGCGGCGCTCAAGGTCAACCTGAAAGACCTTAAGCGGAACGGCGTGCTGATCGTCAACACCGACGCGTTCACGGATGGCAACCTGCGGCTCGCCGGCTACGCCTCGAGCCCGCTCGAGGACGGTAGCCTCGAGGGCTACCAGGTCTACAAGATCCAGCTCACGCGCCTGACGCGCGTGGCGCTGGAGGACGCCGAGATCAAGGCACGCGGCACCAAGGCGATCGACCGCTGCAAGAACTTCTTCGCGCTCGGCATCACGTTCTGGCTCTACCACCGGCCGCTCGAGCCGACCCTCAAGTGGATCGCCAAGAAGTTCGACGGGCATCCGGACCTCATCGAGGCCAACCAGCTGGCGCTCCGCGGCGGCTACAACCACGCCTACTCGACCGAGCTCTTCAAGGTCACCTACGAGGTGACCGCGGCCAAGTTCGCGCCGGGGCGCTACCGCAACATCTCCGGGAACACGGCGACGGCGCTCGGCCTGGTGACGGCCTCGAAGCTCACCGGCCTCGAGGTCTTCTTCGGCAGCTACCCGATCACGCCGGCCTCGGACATCCTGCACGAGCTGGCCCGCCACAAGCAGTTTGGCATCGTCACCTTCCAGGCCGAGGACGAGATCGCGGCGATCGGCTCGGCGCTCGGCGCCTCCTTCGCCGGCGCCATCGGCTGCACGGCGACGTCCGGTCCGGGGATGGCGCTCAAGTCGGAGACCATGGGGCTGGCGGTCATGGCCGAGCTGCCGCTCGTCATCATCGACATCCAGCGCGCCGGGCCATCGACCGGCATGCCGACCAAGACCGAGCAGGCCGACCTCCTGATGTCGATCTGGGGACGCTTCTCCGAGTCGCCGATGCCGGTCTTGGCGGCGGCGACGCCCGACGACTGCTTCGACACCGCCCTCGAGGCGGTGCGCATCGCCACGCGCCACATGACGCCGGTCATCATGCTCTCGGACGGCTACCTGGCCAACGGCTCGGAGCCCTGGCGGGTGCCGCGGCTCGAGGAGCTGCCCGACCTCAGGGTCGACCTCGTGACCGAGATCGAGGGCGAGCTCGAGCCCTACGCGCGGGACCCGGAGACGCTGGCCCGGCCGTGGATCAAGATCGGCACCGCGGGCCTCGAGCATCGGATCGGCGGCCTCGAGAAGCACGACCGCAACGGCAACGTCAGCTACGACCCGCAGAACCACGAGACCATGGTGCACCAGCGCGCCGAGAAGGTGGCGCGCATCGCGCGCGACATCCCGCCGGCCCGCGTCGACGGGCCGGAGTCGGGCGATCTCCTGGTGATCGGCTGGGGCAGCACCTACGGCGCCATCACCGGTGCCTTCGAGCAGTGCCAGCAGCAGGGACTCGAGGTGGCGCGGCTGCACCTCAGGCACCTGAATCCGCTACCGGCGAATCTCGGCGACATCCTGAAACGCTATGATCGCGTGCTGGTACCGGAGCTCAACACCGGCCAGCTGGTCATCCTGCTGCGTGCCCAGTACCTGGTCGACGCGATCGGCTTCAGCAAGGTGCAGGGGCAGCCATTCAAGATCTCCGAGATCAAGCAGAAGATCGACGCGCTGCTGGGAGAGCGTGCGTCGGGGGCGGCGAAGCCGCGGGCGACGGCCGGGAGGAGCGCACGATGAGCACCACCAGCACGACCCCACCGACCGACGGTACAGCGCTGACCCGCAAGGACTTCGCCTCCGACCAGGAGGTGCGATGGTGCCCGGGATGCGGGGACTACGCCATCCTGAAGGCGGTCCAGTCGATCATGCCGGAGCTCGGCATCCCGCGGGAGAAGATCGTGTTCGTGTCGGGAATCGGCTGCTCGAGCCGTTTCCCGTACTACATGAACACCTATGGCTTCCACACCATCCACGGGCGGGCGGCGGCGGTGGCCACCGGTCTGAAGCTGGCCCGGCCCGACATGCAGGTCTGGGTGGTGACCGGTGACGGCGACGGGCTGTCGATCGGCGGCAACCACCTGATCCACGCGCTCCGACGCAACACCGATGTCAAGATCCTGCTGTTCGACAACCGGATCTACGGTCTCACCAAGGGACAGTTCTCGCCGACCTCGCGGCTGGGCGCCAAGACCCGGTCGACACCGTTCGGCTCGGTCGACTCACCGTTCAATCCGGTCTCCCTGGCGCTGGGCGCCGAGGCGACCTTCGTGGCCCGCTCCGTGGCGATCTTCCCCCACCACCTGAAGGCGGTGCTGCACCGCGCCGCGTCGCACCGCGGCTCGTGCCTGGTGCAGATCTTCCAGAATTGTAACGTCTTCAACGACGGGGCCTTCGATCACTTCACCGACAAGACGGTGCGTGACGACAACACGGTCGTCATGGAGCACGCCAAGCCGCTGATCTACGGCAAACACCGTGACCGGGGAATCCGGCTCAAGGGACGCGATCTCGAGGCGGTGCGATTCGAGCCGGACAACCCGCCCGAAGACCTGCTGGTGCACCACGAGGAGGAGCAGGATGCGACCATCGCCTACATCCTGAGCCGCATGCGCTTGCCGGAGTTCCCGGTGCCGATCGGCATCTTCCGGGATGTCAAGCGGCCGAGCTTCTCGGACATGGTGCGCGAACAGCTGGTCAAGGCCCGCGAGCGCTCCGGGGAGCCGGATCTGCAGAAGCTCCTCGAGGGCCCGGACCCCTGGGAGGTTCACTAGGTCCGCCGAGCGGTCGGCCGGCACGCCACCGGACCGCCGGCCCGGCGCCATGCGCGGCTCGGCCCGCGGGATCCCGTGAGTCAGCGACGCCCCACCCTCGTTCGAGGTTGGGGCGTTGCCGTTGCCGGTGCGGCCCTGCTCGGGGGAACGCGTTCGGGCAGGCCACCTCGAGCCGCGGAAGTGTACGTCCCCGGTCAACGTACGTCGGCGTGTGGTCGACAAGGAAGGTGGAGCGAACGCCTCGAGATGTTCCGATCCGAGACAGGTCGTCGAGCTCGCACGCATGACAACCCGAGCGGACAGCCACGAACCTCCCGCCCCGCCGGCGCACATGCCGGAGCATGGCGAGCGCCCGTCGCCGGGGCCTGCCTATTGCTTCATCGGTGTCGTGTGCGGGCTGGCGCTGGCCGTGCTCATGGCCCACCTGCCGGCACTCACCGCCCACTGGCAGCGAATCGGGATCTGGGTCGTCATCAACCTGCTCGCCGAGTTCATGTGGCTACCGACCGTCACCGGCCGCGCGACGTCGAGCATGGCCTCGACGATCAACTACGCCACGATCTTCATCCTCGGACCGGCGGAGGCGGTCTGGGCGGTGCCTTTGGCCGTCGGACTGGCGACGCGGGTCATCCAGTGGCGATCCTGGCTCAAGTCAGCCTTCAACCTCGGTCAGATGGTGCTGGCGGTCGGGGCGGCGGCCTGGTTCTACGCGCAGGCCGGCGGCGAGCCGCTCACCATCGAGCGACTGCGCGAACCGGCGGCGCTGGTGCCGTACCTGAATGCCGGTGTCGTCTACTTCCTCGTCAACACCTTCCTCGTCGCCGTGGTGGTCGGGCTGTGGGAGGGGGAATCGATCCTCCGGGTGTGGCGGCAGAACTACGGCTACGCCGACGATCTGCTGACCAGCCTGACCCTGTTCCTCCTGAGCCCGCTGACCGTGATGGCCTACCTGGCCGTCGGCCTGTGGGGCGTCGCCTTCTGCTTCCTGCCCATGCTGCTGGTGCGGAACGCCGCCAAGCGCTACATCGAACTCCGGCAGACGCAGGCGGCGATGCTCTGGAACGAGCGCATGGCGGCGATGGGGGAGATGTCGGCCGAGATCGGCCACGAGCTCGCCAACATCCTGCAGGTCATCTCGGCCCAGGCGCAGGTCTTGCTCGCCGACGACGATGCGGTACACGGGGAGCGCGCGCAGCGTGCCGTGCGCCACATCTTCGAGCGTGCCACCGACATCCGCCGGCTCGCCAAGGGACTCACCGACTTCTCGCATCGCGAGATCATCGCGCACAGGCAACGGCTGAGCGAGCTGGTGCGCGAGACGGTGGAGATGGTCGAGCCACAGAATCACTACGACGGGATCGACTGGGAGCTCGAGCTGGATGACGAGGATCCGCCGATCGCCGTCGACGGTGGACAGCTGCGCCAGGTGATGGTCAACCTCTACCGAAACGCCGCCGACGCGCTGCGCGAGCAGGAGTGCCGGCGCATCCAGGTGCGCGTGCGGACGATCGCCGGCGGTGTGCGGCTGGAGGTGGCCGACAACGGGCCGGGGTTCGCGACCGAGGTCCTCGAGCGCGCCTTCGAACCGTGGCTGACCACCAAGCCGGACGGACACGGTTTCGGGCTCGCGGTCTGCTACCGGATCGTGCGGAGTCATGGCGGCACGATCCGTGCGTCGAACCGCCGGGGGGGCGGTGCTCAGGTGACGATCGAGCTGCCCGTCGCGGCGCCCGACGCGCGGGAGCTCGAGCGGCCCGACGGCGGTCAGCGACCGGCCGCTGGCGGCGACCAGCCGGCGGATGCGGCCTGACGGCTTGCCCGCCGTCTGCGGGCTGCGCCGCACGGCCCGCTGATGGCCGACCCGGTCGATCGCGGACCCGACGCGAGCCGGGGCTACGCGGACGCCGCGTGGGCGAGTCGTCCGTCGACGACGGTGGCGAGCACGCGTGACGCCGCCGGGTCAGCGACACCTCGCGGATCGCGATCCAGGAGCACGCAGTCCGCTCGCCGCCCGATCTCGAGCGTGCCGAGTGGCTCCGCGGCCGGCGAGGCGGCGTCCGCTGCCGTGGTGTAGGCGGCGAGTGCCTCATCGACCGTCAGCCGCTCGCTGTCCACCGGGTGATGCACGGCGGCACCGATTCCGTAGAGTGGTCCCAGAGGCATGCAGTCCGACCCGAACGCGAGCGGGATCTGGTGCTCGTGAATGGCACCGAGGCGGTTCATCCAGCGCCATCGCTCCTCGCCCAGCATCCGCATGTACAGACCGCCTGGCGCCTGCCACTGCGCGATGAAATTGGGCTGCAGGCACACCGTCAGACCGGAGGCGGCGAGCCGCTCGAGCAATGCTGGTGGGAGCAGCTCGACGTGCTCCAGACGGTGCCGGCGCTCGCGGCAAGCCGCAGGGCCGAGGCGCGCGAAGGCGTCCAGCGCGCGCGCGATGGCGCGGTCGCCGATCACGTGCACGACGGCCTGCCAGCCGCGAGCATGGATGGCGGCGATCTGGTGCTCGAGAGTCGCAGGGTCGAGAAGCAGCTGCCCGTGTTCGGCGGGACCGCCATCCGGGCGCTGGTAGGGCGCTTCGAGTGCGGCGGTGCGGGCGCCGACCGAGCCGTCGAGGAACAGCTTGACGCCGCCGACGCGTAGCCAGGCGTCGTCGCCGATCGTCGCGGTAGCCTCGGCGCGGCGTGTCATGCGGTCGGCACCGCTCATGTGAAAGACGGTGCGCAGCCCGGCCTCCCCACGCGCGCGCAGTGCCGCCGCCGCGGCGAGCGCCGCCGCATCTCCGAGGTCGTGCACCGCGGTGATGCCGTGGCTCAGGGCCTCGGCGACGGCTGCGTGGAGCGCTACCTCGATCTCGCTTGCGGTCGGCGCGAAGGCACGGCGGAGGCGCAGCGCGGCGAGCTCGAGCAGGAGACCGCGGCGGCGGTCGACGAGCTGCGGCCGATCGAGCGTCGGATCCTGCCTGAGCAGCGTGTCGATGGCGACCCGGTTGGCCGCCGCCTTGTGCCCGCAGACCCGTCTCAAGAGGATCGGTGTCTCCGCGGAGAGGCGGTCGAGCGCCGTGCCGTCCAGTGTCTCTGCGAGGCCCGCACCACCCGTCACCCACGTGGAATCATCCCAGCCCTCGCCGATCAGGGGCCGCCCGGGTTCCTGCTTGGCCAGCGCCTCGCGAGTGCGTTCGATGACCTCGCGCGCCGAGCGAGTGCCGGACAGATCGAGCCCGGTCAGTGCGAAGCCGCGGTGCGCGAGGTGCGTGTGGGCGTCGATGAAACCGGGCAGCAGGGCGCGACCGCCGAGCGCCACGGTGACGACGTCGACGCTGCACCGGCCATCGCCCTGACCCTCGACGCTCCTGTCGCCCGTCGCGGCGGCGGCACGCGCCGCCGCACCGTGGGCGGCGATCCGCGCGCCGTCGACGAGGAGGGCATCGGTCGTGCTGCCGGAGGCAGCATCGATGAGGATGGTGCCGCCGGTGAACAGCACGCGCCCATGGCCATCGAGGCGCGCCATGTCATCGAGGACGTGTCCATGGCGGTCGCCGCGCGCGCGGCCTCGATGCAGCTCCCGAGTCCGCCCCGGGCGGTCAACCGCGTCCCGCGATCCTGCATGCATGGTCGCTGTCTCCGTGGTGCCATCGGGCCCCGCCCGGCTGGCGGATGCCTGGACAGGCGATCATAGAGTCCACCGGGGCTCGCTGTCATCCGATGTCACCCGCCCTGCGGGTGCCCGGACTGTGCCGGTGGAGGCTCCCGCGACAGCGACGCACGCAGCGTCAACAGCTCCGCACGCGGCGTTCACGGCACCGCACCGGCGCCCACGGCACCGTACGCTGGGCCGCGGTGCGGCCCCACGCCCGCGGCGCCGCGATCGGCGCCCGTACCGGGTCACCTTGACTTGGGGCCGGCCGCCCTCGACAATGTGCCGCTGGACGGCGAGCGCCGCCGTCCATGCCGTATCGAGGTCCTGTGTGGGCGCTCCGATCGCGCCGATCGGTCGCTGCGGCCGATTGCCGGCGCCAGGGTGGACGATGGACGTGAGCTCCGAACGCAAAGGTGACGTCGAGCAGCTCCGCAACGAGGTCGAGCGACTCGGTCGCGTCATCACCGAGGTGGTCGGCGAGGAGTTCGACGCCATCATGTCGCGTCAGGCCGAGAACCAGCAGTCGCTGCTGCGCTGGTTCGTGCAGTCGTTCTCGACCTCGGTGGTGCTGATGCAGATCCTGGTCGAGCGCGGTCTCATCGACGAGGAGGAGTGCCGCGAGCGCATTCGCGCCATGCACGCGCGGCTGATCACGCACTCCGACAATCTCGGCTCCGATCCGGAAGTGCGCTCGATGTTCGGTGACGGCACCGCGGCCAGTGCCGAGGACGACCCCGGTTCCGAATCCGGCTCCGGCGGCGATCTCGAGCCGGACCCGCCGGCCGGTGGCTGAAGCCGGTCCGCCGAGCGCAAGCGAACAGCCTGCGAGGGACGTGCCCGTGGACGACGGCGAGACGCGCGACGAGCGATCCGTCGAGACGGTGGACGACGGCGAGACGCGCGATGAGCGATCCGTCGAGACGACGGAAGGCGGAACGTCCGTGACCGGGGAGGAGGTGGAGGGTCGCGTCGGGCCTCCCGTTTCGGTTTCCGGCAACACCGCCGACGCCGTGCCCGGGGGCTCCGCGGCGGGCCTGCCGGGTGCCAACGGGCGCGGCCGCCGCCAGCCGACCCTGGGTCTGGCGCTGTCCTGCGGCACGGCACGTGCCGTGGCCCACGTTGGCGTCATCAAGGCGCTGGCCGAGGCAGGTATCCGCATCGACTGCGTGGCGGGCAGCTCCGGCGGCTCGGTCGCGGCGGTGCTACTCGCTGCCGGCAAGACCATCGAGGAGCTCGAGCAGCTGGCGCTCGATCTGCGCTGGAAGGACCTGGCGGCGATGACCCTGCCGCGGCTCGGCTTCCTGTCGAGCCAGCGCATCGGTCAGTTCATCGAGGACTCCGTCGGCGACATCGTCTTCTCCGATCTCCGGATGCCGTGCGCAGTCGTCGCCACCAACCTGGCATCGGGCGCGCGCCGTGTCTTCGCCAGTGGTCGCGTCTCGCAGGCGGTGCGCGCCAGCTGTTCGATCCCGCAGATCTTCAGTCCCTGCGAGATCGACGGCGAGCTCTACATCGACGGCGGCATCGTCGAGTACCTGCCGGTCGAGACCGTGCGTCTGTTCAGGCCGCGCGTCGTGCTGGCCGTCAACCTCGGAGCCAAGCGCGAGCGCGTCCGTCGGCCACGTCATATCCTGCAGCTCATCATGCAGATCACGACCGTGGTGTCGCGGCAGAACGTCGAGCGCTCGGAGTCGATGGCCGATCTCGTGGTGCGTCCCGACATGTCGGCCTATCATCCATTCACCCTCGAGCGCGCGGAGGAGATGTTGCGGATCGGCTACGACGAGATGCGCCGCCATCTGCCCGAGCTCCAGACCGTCCTGCGTCGGGAGTCGACGCTGTTCGGACGGCTGACGCGAAGACTGACCGCGCGCCTCTAGCCGGCCCGCCAGCGGGCCCTACGACCGAAGCGGGGAGGTAGTTCGTGAAGATCGAGATCCATCAGAGTCAACCATGGGGTGTCGCGTGCGACGCGCTCATCATCGGTGTCGTCGAGGGGAGCGAGGGGCAGCCCCCATGGACCGTCGAGCTGAACCGCTTCATGGGCGGTGCGATCGCCGCACGTCTCGAGGCCGGCGATCTGAAGGGAGGCGTTGGCGAGGTGGTGCCGCTGGCACCGGGCGAGCGGCTAGAGGCGCGGCGCCTGCTCGTGACCGGTCTCGGCAAGGCGGACCGGGTGACCGACGAGACCCTGCGCCGGGCGACCGGTGCCGCCGTGCGCTGGCTCGAGGAACGTGGTGGCGGTCACGCGGCGACGCTTCTCGCCATGGGGCTCGAGCGGCGCGCGTCGGCGGATCGCGTGCACGCGGTGGCCGAGGCGGCGGAGCTCGCCGCCTACCGTGGCCCGGCCTACGGCGAGCGTGCGAAGCATCGCGAGCGCCACGCGCCGGTCGCCCAGCTCGATGTCATCGAGCCGCGTCGCGGCAAGCACACGCACCTCGTCGAGGCGGCACGGCGCGGCGCGGCCGTCGCCCGCGGCAGCAACGCGGCGCGGCACCTCGCCGAGCTGCCATCCAATCTCCTGACACCGAAGGACCTCGCACAGGCGGCGACCGATCTGCTGCGAGACACACGGGTCGCGGTCACGGTCCACGACGAGAAGTGGATCCGCGCCCGCCAGATGGGCGCGCTCCTCGGCGTCGCCCAGGGTTCGTCGCAGCCGCCACGCTTCATCGTCATGCAGTACCGGCCGCGCGGCGCGACGCGGCACGTCGTTCTCGTCGGCAAGGGAATCACGTTCGACACCGGCGGCATCAGTCTCAAGCCGCGCGACGGCATGGATCGGATGAAATACGACATGTCGGGAGCGGCCGGCGTCATCGGCGCCATGGTCGCGGTGGCCGGGCTCGAGCCGTCGCTGCGCGTCACCGGGCTCGTGCCGACGGCCGAGAACATGCCGGATGGCAAGGCGATCAAGCCGGGCGACGTCCTCATGTCGGCGGCCGGCAAGAGCATCGAGGTGCTGAACACCGATGCCGAGGGACGCCTGATCCTCGCGGACGCGCTCGATCACGGTCGCCGCATGAAGCCCGACGTGATGATCGACATGGCGACCCTGACCGGCGCCTGCAAGGTGGCGCTCGGCGACGTCGCATGCGGCATCATGGGGAATGACGGGAGCCTGGTCGAGGCGCTCCACCAGGCCGGGATCGAGAGCGGCGAGCTCGCCTGGCCGCTGCCGCTGCTGCCGGAGCACGACGAGCTGGTGCGGGGCACGGTGGCCGACCTGCGCAACGCTGCCGGTCGATGGGGTGGCGCGCTGACCGCCGGTGCGTTCCTGAAACCGTTCGCCGGCGAGACACCGTGGGCGCACATCGACATCGCGGGTGTCGCCTGGAACGATCGCGAGCGGCACTACCTGAAGAAGGGCTCGACCGGCTTCGGGGTGCGGCTGCTCGCCGCCTACCTCGGACTGTGAGGTGACGGGGCGGCAATCGCCCGCTACCCCGTCCGGTCCGCCTGGCTCTGGGCTTGCAATCTCCAGGCTGAGAGCGCGGTCGAGCCAGGGCACGCTCCTCGCCGGCGTCCGCGCCGGCAGGCGCAGGGAGCTCGCAACCCGCCCGCAGATCGGGTCTTCGGGGAGATCGGGGGCGGCGCCGCCGGCATCCGGGCGATGGCCCGCAGCCGCGAGCGCCGGATCCCCCGGGACATCGCACCCGATCGCTGCGGCGAATGACCGGATCGCCCCGGCGCGCAGCGGCACCGAGCCGCCGCCGGACCGCGCTCGGAGACGCCCCTGCCGGCGTCCGCCGTCCGCGCCCGGAGGTTGCCGATGCGGTCCGCCCCACGGTCGTTCGTCCCACGATCGTTCGCCCCACGGCCGTTCGCCCCACGGTCGTTCGTCCCGAGGTCGTCCGTCCCGCAGTCACTCGCCTCGCGGTCGACCACATCGCCGCCAACGTCGCGGTCGAAGGCGGCGTCCATCAGTGCGCCGGCCGTGCTGCTCGTCGGCCTGACGCTCGGCCTCGCCGCCGCGGCTGCCGCCGCGACCGGCACTGCCGATGCGAGCCATCCATGCCGCCCGGGCGTACGGGCGCCGATCCAG
>JASFRE010000053.1:0-13379 GCA_050115055.1 Candidatus Eiseniibacteriota bacterium
TCGAACCCCCCCGCCGAGGAATCGGACACGCTGGCGGTCGCCGCTTCACTCACGAGCCTGACGGAAGACTGGATATCGTCTCCCCGCGATACCACCGCCTACCCGCCCATGCTCGGCCGCCTGCTGCCAGGCTACGCCGGCGCCGCGCGCGACTCGATCACCGCTCTCGTCGTGCGCGCCGCGCTCGATGCCGATGGCGCGGTCGGTGCGGCCGACTCGCTGGCCGTGCTCGCCGTGGTCCGCGGTCTGGAGCGGGAGGCTGCCATCCGGCGCGGCGAGCCATTCCCGCACGTGGACGGGTTCGCCCGGATCCTCTTCGACGACACCGTCGACGTGCATGATCTCCTTCAGGAGGTCCGCGCGATCGACGAGGTGGAACGCGCGGTGATCGCGGCACCACCGGCGCCCACGCCGCCCTCCGGTAGCCAGGGCTATCTCGACCCCGGCGCACAGGGTGGCGTCGATGCCCGCCACGTCTGGCCCATCGCGGGTGGACGGGGCAGCTGGTCGGTGACCGATGCCGCCCGTGCCGTCGACGACAGCATCCGCGTTGCCGCCTACGACAGCGTCCGCATTGGCGTCTGCGATGTCAGCTTCTGGGAAGATCACCCCGAACTGCCCAAGATCGTCGTGCTGGGTGAGCTTCCCCCCGATTCGCTCGTCGCGGTCGACTACATCCGTCATGGCACCCGGACGCTGGGGGTCCTGGTGGCTCAACACGAGGACAACGCCGGGATCAAGGGCATCTGCCCCGACGCACGGATTTACTTCAGCACGACGTGGAACCCCGCAGCGGTCGCGAGAACCCCATCGGGGTGGCAGGGGACGAGCCTCGACGAGCCTGCCGCGCGTGTGCGGATGGCGCTCGATCGGTTCTTCCTCAATGAATCTTCGCTCGTCGATGTGCTGCTCATCGAGTCAAGTCTCGCCGCCGATACCCCCACCTTGCAGGGCGAGGAGCTCGGCGGCGGCTGCTGCGCGCGGAGTCGTCAGGCGCTGCCGAGCCGCCTGCCGGTCGAGGCGCACCTCGACGTCCGCGGCGCCATCTCGACGTTGACGCTCTGGGGCACCGTGGTCGTCGAACCAGCCGGTAACGGCCGTCGCAGGCTGGTCAAGGTGGTGGATGCCTTCGACAAGGTCGTCTGGGACCCGGCCACTGACTCGGGTGCGATCATGGTGGGCGGCGGCCGGAAGGGGTCGTCGAGCACGGCACACGAGCGATGGCCCGAGAGCAATTACGGCGCGCGGGTGGATTGTCAGGGGTGGGGAGAGGCGGTGATGACCACGACCTATGCGCCGTCGCTCGCGAACGCAGCCAATCTGTCGGCCGCGATCACGGACGCCGGGTCCGATCTCCTCTACACCTCGGACTTCAACGGCACCTCGAGTGCCAGTGCTATCATCGCTGGAGTGGTCGCGGTCTATCAGTCGGTGCAGCGTGCGAAGCCCGAGGGGAGCTTCATGTTCCCCGATTGGGTCCGCAGTCTCCTGCGCGACGAAAACAATGGGAGCAAACAGCCGGAACCCGACAAGACCAGCTTCCCCATCGGGCCGCTGCCCGATCTGCTCAAGCTGCTCGACGATGATCAGCTCGACGACGGTCAGCTCGAAGACGATGCACCGAGAACGTAGTAGTGAACCCCGGCGCAGGTGAGGCGGCCCGGTGCGGTTGCCGAGCTTCTGGCCAGTCCACGTCCTTTCATCCCGGGGCCGATCCTGTCCTAGAGGGTCTGACGTGCCAGGCCGACGAGGGACTCGGAGACCGCACTCCGGGTGCAGACCGCCCAGCTCTCGACGAGACCGGTGTCGTCAGCGGCGCCGTCGGTGATCGACAGGTAGAATGCGCCACCGCCGGCCAGGCCGTCGAAGGAAGCGAGCGACGCATCCTCGCCTGCGGCTCTCCATCCCTCGTCCCTGAACCAGTAGACGCCGTCGAGCTCGATGGGGCAGCTGTAGAGCTCTGCATTGGCGCAGCTGTTCAGTCGTGCCAGATGGATTTCGATGGGCGTGCTGGCCTCGTAGATGCCGTCGTCGTTGCTGTCATAGTGGAGCCAGATTCTGAGATCGCCCATGTACGCGTGCGACAGCTCGAGTCGCAGGATGATGTCGCGAAGGGTCAGATGGTTATCGGAGACCACCAGGGGACCGATGGTGACCCCGTTCGGGTCACCGTCGGGGATCGCCGTGGCGGCGTCGAACGCGAAGCCGACGTAGTCTCTGTTGTTGCAGCAACCGGGGGTGACGCTGGCCAGACCGTCCGCATGGCCCGGACCGGCGCCGGCCGTCGCGCAGGCCATCTGCATGAGTGCAATGATCGCGATGGACAGAATCGACATCATGGCTCGTTCCCTCCGATCTGGGCCACGAATCGTAAGCGTTGATGGATCAGCGGCTTGCGTTTCGTCAGCCGTTTGCTCCTGCGCCGCGCTGGGCAAGAACCTCTCGGTCAGTAACAACGGCGGGGGGAGAGGAACCGCACATCCCCTGCGGAGGGTCGCGGCGGGCAGGCCGCTGCACCTCGGCGCGCCGGGCGATGCGGACTGTGCGTCCCCGGTGTGGCTGGCGATCGACGGCGTGCACAGACGCCAGCTGCGCGAACTGGGGCGGGTCCCGGTGCCGGGCGCAGAGATGGCGGTCCGCGGGGCGGCCGGCATCGCGACGGCCACCCGGTTACCAGCGGCACCGATTCCGTGCATGCCGATCCGTGTGGGGCGCAGGGGAAAGCCCCGCAGATTCACTCCAGGGCTTTCAGGAGGGAAGCGGCCCTGAACCCCGCATCTTGATCCAGAGTACCCGGCGTCGAGACAGGTGCTCGGGTCTCCTCCAGCGTCCCCGTGGGGGACGCTGGGGACCCGGCCTCGCGCACGAGCTCGTGGTCGGTGACGGCCTGGAACGCAATCACCGCAGGAGCACGACCCGCCTCGTCTCCTGACCGATCTGGATGAAGTAGACCCCGGGCGACAGGTCGCGATCACCGATCAGTGCGTCCCATCCAATGGGACTGCTGCCCACGTCGCGCGTGAGCACCAATCTGCCCAACGGACTGTACAGACGGACCGTGCGGGCGCCGCCATGCCACTCGAGGGTGCTGTCAGTCTGCAAGGGGTTTGGGAACACGCGAAGGTGTTGGCGACGTGGCGCGGACGGTTCGACCTCGACACCGGTCGTCGGCCAGCTTCGATAGATGAGGCGGATGTTGTTCGGATCGATCGTTTCGATCAAGTAGGTTGCCCACTCGCCAGGGGCGGTCGGAACGCCGGCGACGCCGGTCGACCGCTCCACCTCGGAGTAGAACAGGTCGATCGTGCTGAAGTCGGCCGGATCGAGCAACCAGACCGCGTACGGCGCGGGGAGGGCGGTCCTGAGCCACACACCACGGATCGGATCATAGTCGAGAAACCCCCCCGCCGTGTTGTACGGGAGTGCATAGCTTCCGAGGAGCTCCATCTGTCCGGTCCCGACGTTCTCGTTGAAGGAGAACACCCGACCGGCAGTCCCGCTGACCGCGTAGAAGACACCGTCGAGATAGCCGATCCCGCTCAGCCCGTCGAGAAAGCTGCTCATCTCGTAAATCTCGACCAGGAGTCCGTCACGAGTGAACTTGTAGATGCTGTCATCGAGGGGTCCACCGGGATTGTCCTCGTTGTAGTGCGTGATGTACACGTGGTCGCCGACGATCTCGATGCCATTCGCCCAGGCGTCGGGATCACCGATCAGATCGCTCACCACGAACTCCAACTGGAATGCCTCCGTCGATGGGTCGAACGTGAAGATCTGCCCCTTCGGCTCGCACGCCCCCACGTATCCCTGGTCAGCGATCCACAGCTTTCCGGTGGACGGATCGACATCCATGCCCAGCGGATCGCATCCCTCGGCAGGGTAGTCCCAGGTATCGATGATCTGCCCGTGGGGATACGGCTGCGGCAACACGCAAGATTCGTTCGAACGGTAGATGAGCCTCGTGTTGCCGAGTGACTCCATGGCGTACATCGCGGCGTCGTTTCCGTTCGGTGGGCCTACAGAAGCTCCCCACAGCTCGAAGATCTCCGACGGGAACATGTCAATGACGCTGAAGTCTTCCGGGTCCAGCACCCAGATTGCCGCATCCGCGGCAGCCGAGGTCCTGAGCCAGACATCGCAATTGGGGTCGTAGTCGAGGAACCCGTATGACGTGGCGAGCGGCAACGGGTAGGGGTGGCCCGTGGGCTCCATCTCGCCGGTACCGACGTTTTCCGTGAACCCGTAGACCCAGGCGTTGATCGCGCGCGCTGCCGATTGCCCGGGAGCAATCACGTCACCGTCGTGGTCGTCGAGGCCGACCAGCAGATCGGAATGCATGGTCCGAGCATCGACCGCGCGCGGCGCCGATTGCCCGGGGGCGGTCACGTAGAAGACGCCGTTGCGATAGCCCAGTCCGACCACGATGCTGAACTGAGTACTCATGTCGTAGATCTGGACCAGGACTCCGTCGCGCGTGAATTTGTAGACGTTCACCAGGGTCGCATCAGCGACGTACACGTGGTCCCCGACAATCTCGATGTCGTTTGCCCCCGCACCGGGCACCGCGTCACTCACAACGAATTCCAGCTGGAATTCCTCCGTCGATGGGTCGAAGGTGTAGATCTTCCCGTACGGTGGGCAGCCGTTGCCCAGATCGGCGATCCACAGCTGGCCGGTGGACTCGTCGTAGTCTGTTCCCATCGGGTAGCACGACGGGTAGTCATAGGTGGCATAGATCTCCGCCTGAGTGGTTGCTGGGAACAGCAGGGGCAGAAGAGCCAGCAGAAGAACCGGCGAACGCGACCAGTGAAACATGGGGACCTCCGGTGCGTGGACACAACACACGTGCCTGCCCCTCAGCAGTTCATCGCAGTGGATGACGCCGAGGGGCACATGCGTGCACTCGTGCGAGGCGTGAATCGCCGCTTCCCTCGACTCGTTCTCTTCGAGGTCGGCGTCGAATGTGTGGGCGCAATGTGCCGCCCAGTGAAGGAGGGATGCTGATACACTAAATTAGGGTGGTTGATCCGACAAGGCGCATTGCCGGCACGAATCCTACAATTCTCCTTGTAGCTTGGATCGGCACACCTGGAACAGGCACAACAGAAGGCGAGGATACCGCCGCACGATCATCTGCCGTTGATCAAGTGCTCCGGTCGCAAGCAACCCGCGACGAGACAGGATGGGTCAATCGAACGAGACTGATTCACGGCGATCCACTGTACGCCGCCGAATGATGGACGGCGTCGGTTCCGACACGTCCCCGATCAGTGTCGCACGGCCGCAGCGAGGACCCGGTGGAAAGCGGCCACCGCGGTCGGTGCGAGTCCTCGTGAGCCTTCAAGACGAGGGCACAGCTCGGACGCAGAGACTGCGGGCCACCAGCCGGGCGATCGCATCGCGTATCTCCGGCGGTGCTCGAGGCTTTCATCGCTTCAACCGCTGCAGGATCTGCGCGAGTCGCGCGCGCACGTCCGGGCTGTGAGTGGCCTGGATGGCCTCGACCATGAACGCCTTGGCTCCGGCTTCTCCCTCGTCTCGCAAGACCTCGTCGAACCGGGCTTCGTAGTGGAGCGCGAGACGTGATTCGACTCTCATGATGCAGTGCTCGGTGGCAAAGGGCATGAGTCGATCGTCGAGGATCGAACGTGCTTCGCGCAACTGACCGACCTGTGCGCGCGCGTCGATGTACTCCTCGGTCACCCGCACCATCCACGGATGTACGCTCAGAGCGGCCTCATACGCGACGAAGGCGGAATCCATCTCGCCGATCACGCGAAGGGCCTTCGCAAGCGAGACCTGTACTTCGACATTGCCAGGGATCCGCATTGCCGCGGTGCGGAGGTGAGCACAGCCGCGCTCCACGGCATCCGCGCCAGGTCGCCTTCTCAGTAGCCACAGTCCCAGAAGTCCGTGCAAGAGGCCGTCGTTCGGATGGAGTTCGATTGCCTTCTCGAACCACTCGATGGCTTCGGCGGTCGAATCGGACCGCACGAGACAGACGCCCAGGAGTCGGGCCCCCTCATGAGTGTCGGCGTCCAGCGTGATGAGCTCCCGGAGCAGCGGCAACGTCTGCTCCCTGGCTGCGCGACTGGCGAGCCCGAGCTCCGAGATGCGTAGCAGGACCTCGTCCCGGCTCATCTCTTCCGCCCTGGGTTTCCAGTCTGCCGCGTACTCACCTGGCAAATCGACCCTCCGATCCGCGTAGTAGGCCCGGTCGACGTATCTGCGGAACTCCCGATCGATGTCTTGTCTCGACATGCGATAGGCCGATGCGAAGGATGCAGTCAGGGTCTGTCCAGAAGCCAGCCCCTGGAGGAACTCCCCCATGCTCTGGGGATGGGATCGTCCGCCCTCGAACAGGTAGTGGGTGAGCGCCCAGGCCTGTGCATAGAAGACCGCACGTCTCTTGGGTCCCATCTCGAAGAACTGCTTCGTTGATAGATGTGTCATGTACAGGTAGTCCATCGGCGGCAACCGCTCCAGGGCCTCGATGTGATGCGGAATGGACTTTCCTAGCCGTGCTTGTCCCGACCTGACCTCGATGACACTGTAGTACTCTGCCAGCCCCTCGTGCAGCCATCGCGGCTCTTCCGGCAATCTGGGAACGAAATAGGCATGCACGAACTCGTGATTCAACACGTGGTGCGCATCCGCCGCGCTGGCATTCACGACAAGCAAGTGTGCAAACGACTCGGGACGGTAGTAGCCGCTCGCATTCGCTGATGTCTGCGCTCCCAGGTACTTGAAGTCCTCGTCGTCCCTGACGACGAACAGGTGAAGCGGCTTCCCGTCCCGCAGATCTGACCGTGGCACCACGGTGGCGATTCCCGCCGCAATGTCGTTCAGGCGCTTGGCGTACTTCTCTGTCGCCATGGGGCCGATATTGCAGAAGACCGTGAAGTCCTGATGCTCCGCTTTCCACCAGCGCTGTTCGGGAGGTGTCTTCCGGCACTGTGCCGGGCGCGCAATCGAGAGCAGCATGGAGCACGCGAGAAAACCACCGAGGAACCATGGCAGGGAACGGAGAGCGGAATCCGGGCACCGGTGGAAGTGGATCTGCGGCATGCCGGCCTCCTCGGAGCAAGAGACAGGATGGCACATCCCGGTCGATCGATCCAGTGCTTCGTGTCCGCTTCGTGAGGTCCCTCCCCCCGATCCCTCGAGGCCAAGACCGCACGGTTGGGAACCACTAGTCCGCCCCCGTGAACGCCCCGGGCTCGAGCCCGTACCCTGGGCCCCTAGGCGACCTCACTCACGATTTTCACTCCCTGGCGACGTCCGATGCGCCCCCGCGTCGCCCTGCCGCAGCGCCCGCCGTGCCGCCTCGAGCACCGCGTCCCGGCCTGCCTTGATGTCCTCGACGGTGGGATGGACCTCGATGTCGGGCGGGACGCCGACGCCGACGATCGCCTCGCCGTCCGGCGACGTGCAGCGTGCCGTGCAGACCATGGCGTTGCCGCCGCCCGGCAGCGCGAAGACCAGGGGCTGTCCGGTCGAGCCGGCCGTGGTCTCGCCGATGAGCGTGCCGCGCTGCATGGACCGGAAGGTGGCGCAGAAGTCCTCGGCGGCGGAGCCGGTGCGCGGCCCGATCAGCACCACCACCGGCTTCGCATAGTGCATCGTAGCGTCCACCGGCCACCGCTCGTGCTTCTCCAGATACCAGCCCTCCTGGGCGCCCACGGCGCGGCGCAGCGGGCGGTAGTCACGGCAGGTGCAGCGGAGGGTCGAAAACGGGCGGTCCGTGAGACGGGCGAGCAGCGCATAAGCGACCCCGCCGTTGCCGCCGCCGTTGTCGCGGAGATCGATGATGAGCCCGGCGCTCGTCGCGAGACCGGCGAACAGCGTGTCGAAGCGCGCCGCGACGCCGTTGTCGGCGAACGAGTCGATCGTGAGGCGGGCGATGCGGTCGGCCAGCCACTCCGTGCGCGGCTCTGCATCCGGTCTCACCATGACCGGCACGTCGCGTGGCAGGCGCACGGTGACCGTGGATCGGCCACCGTCGTCCGTCACCTCGAGCTCGCAGATGTCGCCTCTCCTCCCGAGGAGGAGATCGTAGTCGAAGGCGGCCACGTTCCGCCCCCACGGCGTCGAGGCACGCACGTAGGGCAACACCCGCCGAGCGGCGTACTCGCGGACCGGGATGCCGTCGACCCCCACGATCTCGAGTCCGGGGGACAGGGGGACACTCGTGAGCGACTCCGCTCCGGCGGCGACCTCGCGGATCAGCACCCTCCCCTCGACGAGACCGGTCCTGATCGCCGGGCGGAATCCGATCGCGTCGTAGAGCTCGGGCGGGACGTTGACGCCGGTGTGTCCGTCGTGGAGCCGTGCGGTCATCTCGCGCAGCGCTCGGTAGTACTCGAGCGTGCTCGTCGTCTGGCGGACGCGCGGCAGATACGCAACGTAGAGACTGTCCCAGTCGACGCCGGCAGGCACCCGATCGAAGAACGCGAAGTTGTACTTGATCTCCGACCAGAGCTTCGAGAGCCCCGCCACTTTCTCGTCCACCGGGAGATCCGCCCGGTACGGCGTGTCGAGGATCGGGCTCTTCCAGAGACGGTCGAAGGCCTCGAGCCTCTCGCGCAAGGCGAGGTAGCCGGGCAATCCCCTGATGCTGTCGAGGTCGGGGTCGCTCTCGATGTAGGCGAGACGGATGAACCCGGTCTCGGTGGCTCTCCCGAGATCGGCGAGGGCCTGGTCCCGTTGTCCCAGGCGAGCGCGCCCGCACGCGAGGGCATAGAGCGTGCTCGCGTAGGCGCGGCCCATGGCCGGCAGCTCCGCACGGTCGACCAGATTCTCGAGGATCGCGACGGCCCCGTCGATGTGGTCGGCTTCCCAGAGAGCGTTCGCCTCGGCGAGCCGGGTCTCGACGGTGTCTTCGAAGCTGGCACGCGATGGAGGCTCCTGGGCGCGGAGCAGCCCCGGGTCCAACCCCGACAGGAGCACCAGAGCAACGAGCAGCATCGCGCGGTGGACGCGGTCCATGAGCGCACTCCTCCGCGGCCGTCGAGACCGTCCGTCGAGACGCTTGATCTCCAGGCGGCACCGCGGCAGAGCCGTGCCCCGCTACCGCCGCGTCTCCAGCGCCTGACGTTCGGCGTGACGCTCGATCGCCAGTTCGACGAGCCGTGCCACCAGCCCGTCGGCCGGCAGACCGCTCGCCGCCCACAGGCGCGGGAACATGCTGATCTGCGTGAAGCCGGGAATCGTGTTGATCTCGTTGACGCGGATGTCGTCGCCCTCCTCGCCGACGAAGAAGTCGACCCGCGCCATGCCGGCGCAGTCGAGCGCCAGGAAGGTGTCGCGCGCCAGCTCCTGGACACGCGCCGTCACCGCCCCCGGCAGCTCGGCCGGGATCACCAGCTCGGCGCCGTCCTCGTCCAGGTACTTGGCCTCGTAATCGTAGAAGTCGTGGGTCGGGCGGATCTCGCCGAGCACCGACACGTCGGGCTCGTGATTGCCGAGCACCGCGCACTCGATCTCGCGCATGCCGCTCAGGCCCTCCTCGACCAGCAGGCGCGTGTCGTAGCGCCCGGCCAGGTCGAGGGCGCCCTCGAGCTCCTCGCGCCGAGACGCCCGCGTGATGCCGACCGAGGATCCGAGGTTCGATGGCTTGACGAAGACGGGGTAGGCGAACTCCGACTCGATGCGCTCCAGGACGCGCTCGCGGTCGCTCCGCCAGGCGTGCCTGAGGACGCTGGCGAAGCGCGCCACCGGGATGCCGCGCGCCTCGAGCACCTGCTTCTGGGCGATCTTGTCCATGCCGAGGCTCGAGCCGAGAACACCGGCGCCGACGTACGGCACGCCGGCCAGCTCGAGCAGCCCCTGCATGGTGCCGTCCTCGCCGTAGGGACCGTGCAGCACCGGGAAGACGACGTCGATGTGACCGATGTCGGCGAGCGGTGCGGTCGGCCGCGGCGACAGCGCGCGCACCAGCCGGCGGTCGGCCTCCGGCACGATCGCCTCGCCGCCGATCTGCTCGGCCTCGAGTGCCGCGAGCCCGCCGGATGGCAGCATCCAGCGGCCTTCCTGGGTGATGCCGATCGGGATCACCTCGAAGCGCGCCGGATCCAGGCTGCGGGCGACGAAGCGTGCCGAGATGCGCGAGATCTCGTGCTCGGCGGAGCGACCGCCGTAGAGGACGGCGACGCGCACACGATCGTTCGGGCTGGGCGCTGGTTGCATCGCTCTTGGGCTCCTGAGTGCGGTGAGGGCAGGAGCCGGCAGTGTAGCAGGGAAGACGATCGGCGCGCGGCGCGGACTGCGGGGCCGCTGCTGGCGCGGCTGCCGGAGCCGCTGGCGGCCCCCGGCTGTCGGTGCGCCCGCTGCCAGCGCCACCGGGCGACTGAACCCCGTCGCGGCCGGCGCGGTCCCTAGGGAGCAGGGCGGACGGTTGCCCTGTTCGCCCCGCCTGGTCACCGCCTCCCGATCCGGACCGGCCGCCCGATCCACCGCCGCGCCGCGAGCACGAAGAGCCATGACCGCCACCCCGGATCTTCTCCCCGCCCGCCCGCGCCCGACGCGCACCGAACCGTCGCTGCCTGGCCGTGACGCCACCGGAGGCGACACCGCCGACACCGCCGCCACCGCCGCCGGTCCTCCGGGCGCCGCCGCCGGTGGCGTCGTCGATGTCGAGGAGCCGCGGTCGCCAGTCGTCCCGCGCCGGTCGAGTGGCGGCGGCGGTGGTACTCGCGACGGCAACCGCGGCTTCGGTGGCGGCGGTGGTGGCGACAACGGGCGCGACGGCTGGCACGGGCGACCCGGACAACCGGGGCTGGCCCTGCTCGGGATCTGGGTCGGGCTGGTCTCGGTGGCGATGCTGTTCGCCGCCTTCGCCGCCGCCTACGTGGCCCGCGGGAGCACCGGCGAGGGCTGGTCGCCGATCGCCCTGCCGCGCGTCCTGTGGCTGAACACGTTCGTGCTGCTGGCGAGCAGCCTGGTGCTCGAGTGGGGACGCCGGCGCGCGGCGCGGCCGGACGCCGTCGAGCGGCTGCTGCGCGAGGTGACGCCGGGCGCGTCGCGCCGGCCCGGCGGCGACGCTCCGCGCAGTCGCGGCGCCCGCGCCAGCCGGCCAGCGGCGATCCGCCCGGCGGCGAGCGGGGACGCCGTCGGCGCGGAGGCCGGGCCCGCCCGGGGCTGGCTGCTCGCGACCCTCATCCTGGGGCTCTGCTTCGTGCTCGGTCAGGTCACCGCCTGGCGGCAGCTCGTCGATGCCAATGTACGCATGAGCACGTCGGTGCCCGGTGCCTTCTTCTATATGCTGAGTGGCACGCACGCCGTGCACCTGGCCGGCGGCCTGGTCGGACTGGCGTTCGTGACCTGGTGGCCGGCGCGCCACGCCCGCCGGCTCGGGCGCGGCCCGGCGGTCCGCGTCGCCGCCACCTACTGGCATGCGATGGGCGTGCTCTGGGTGCTGCTGCTGATTCTGCTCCACTGGCGGCACTGAGCGGGCTCCGCCATGCCGTCAGCGACCAGAAATTGGCCGACCCTTCCCTATACCTAAAATTCATTTGTTAGATCCTGGCCGACGCGCTAGACTCCCGGCCATCAGCTCTCCACGGTGGACCACGGAGCGCGGCGGTCGGTCACCGCAACGTACGATTCTCCTCCACCTGGATTTGCCACGCGCCGCGAGCCGGATTGGACGTGGGGAGTTGTGAGCTGACGATCGCCGCCGCCATCGGCGGCGACCCGTCGGCTGGAGGTTGCGACGAATCCCGGTCTGGCCAGGCATCATGCTCCAGCACCCACGACGGCCACGACCGAGCATCGCTGACCGCATCCTGGAGGGATCGTCGCCACCCTGAGGGGGATCGCGCCCTGTGCGCGATCCCCTTCCTTGTGCCCAAGCGGCACCCTGAGGTGCCTTCCCGCGGCGCTGTCGTGCGGCACTGCCCCGCGGCGCGGCCGCCACGGACGCCGCGTCGGCCGCCACCACCGGTGGTCGGCGCCGCGGCGCCTCCCCGCTTCCCGCCTCCGCGCTCAGAGCTGGTAGAGCATCCAGTAGACCAGGACCCCGGTCACCGAGACGTAGAGCCAGATCGGCAGCGTCCAGCGCGCGATGGCGACGTGCGCCGGGAAGCGCTCGCGCCAGGCACGGCGGACGGTGATGATGGCGAGCGGCACGATGGCGGCGGCGAGAACCGTGTGCGTGATGAGGACCGTGAAGTAAAATGGCCGGATCCAGCCCTCGCGGGTGAAACGCACCGAACCGACCTGGTAGTGGTAGACGAGATAGCTCGCCAGGAAGAGGACGGAGGTGGCGAGCGCGGCGAGCATGACCGCACGGTGCGCTCGCGGTCGCCGTAGCCGGATCTGCACGTAGCCGACGACGAGGAGCACGGCACAGCAGCTGTTGAGGAGCGCGTTCAGGTGCGGCAACTGGTGCGCCGTCATGGTCGTTCCCTCCGAGTCGTGCGGCTCCGCCCCGCGATCGCTGGCATCGCCGAGCCCGGTCCGGAGAGTAGTGTGATGGGAAGCAGGTTGCCAGCCCCGCGATGGCGACTGCTGGCGCTGGTGGCGTTGGTGATCGTCGTCGTCCGGACCCCTGTCCCGCCGTCCCTCGGATCGGGTGCTGGCCCGTGGCGCGAGCTCGAGCCAGGGCTCGAGCTCGGCGTCTTCCCGGCGCCGCGTCCGGCAACAGTCGGTGACGGCTTGATCCACGTGCTCCGCATCGACCCCGGCCGTTTCGCGCTGCGCCTGCTGAACGCCTCCGCGCCCGATGCCGGACGCCTGCTCACCGCGCGGCAGTGGTGCGACGCGCACGACCTCGTCGCCGCCATCAATGCCAGCATGTACCAGGCCGACTATCGCACCAGCGTGTCACTGATGGTCAGCCCGACCCATGTCAACAACGGGCACGTGTCGCGCGACAACGCGGTGCTCGCCTTCGATGCGCGCTCCGACTCGCTGCCGCCCGTGCGCATCATCGACCGCGAGTGCGAGGACCTCGAGGCGCTGCGCGACCACTACGGCTCGCTGGTGCAGAGCATCCGCATGGTCTCCTGCGACGGCCGCAACGTCTGGGCGCCGCAGGAGCGCCGCTGGAGCACGGCGGCGATCGGCATCGACCGCGGCGGTCGCGTGCTGTTCATGCACGTGCGGTCGCCCTTTTCGACGCACGACCTGATCGAGATGCTGCTCGAGCTACCGATTGGCCTGGACCGGGCGATGTACGCCGAGGGCGGACCGGAGGCGCAGCTCTTCGTGCGCGCCGGCGGCGCGGCAGGCGCGGACGCCGGCGAGCGCGTCGAGCTCGAGCTCCTCGGCAGCTTCGAGTCCGGCTTCCACGAGGCCGACGACGTCACCGTCGCCCTGCCGGTTCCGAACGTGATCGGCGTCGAGCGCCGGCCCCGGTGACGCACCGCAGGTCATGC
>JASFRE010000054.1:0-13371 GCA_050115055.1 Candidatus Eiseniibacteriota bacterium
GATCGACCAGTTCGTGATGCGGGGCGGCAAGCTGGTGGTGCTCGAGGACGCCATCCAGCTCATGGGCGGCGCCCTGCAGGCGCGCCAGATCCGCTCCGGGCTCGAGAGCCTGCTGCCGCACTACGGGGCCCGGATCGACGAGACCCTGGTGCTCGAGCCGCCTCCCATGTGTGCCACCGCCGGCTTCAACTCGGGGTTCATCCGTTTCATGGTGCCCTATCCGTTCTGGCCGCGGATCGTGCCCGAGGGGTTCAACAGCGAGAATCCGGTGGTCTCGAAGCTCGAGTCGCTCGTCCTGCCGTGGACCAGTCCGATCTCCGAGTCGGACCTGCGCCCCGAGACCGTGGAGTTCGTGCCACTGGCCACCACGACCGAGCGCTCCTGGACCCAGTCGGGTCCGTACAATCTGAACCCGCAGCAGCAGTTCGCGCCGCAGGGCGAGACCTCGCCGCATGTCGTCGCCGCCGCCCTGGTCGGGTCGTTCACCAGCTACTACGCCGACCGCGACATCCCGGCGGCGCCCGCCGACACGACCGGCGCCCTGACCGCGACCGGGACCGAGGAGGAGGGGGAGAAGCTCGCCGAGAGCCAGGTGCCGTCGCAGATCGTCGTCGTGGGCACGTCGCACATGGTGCGCGAGAATTTCCTCCAGCAGTTCCCGGCCAACCTGACCTTCCTCCTGAACGCGGTCGACTGGCTGACGCTCGGCAACGAGCTCATCTCGATCCGTTCGCGCTCGGTCAGCGATCGACCGCTCGAGCCGGAGATCCTCGCCGACGAGGCCGAGGGGACGCGCAACGCGATCAAGTTCCTCGGCATCTTCGGCATGCCGATCGCGCTGGGAGTGTTCGGCGTGACACGATGGATGGCGCGCCGCCGCGCCAAGCGCTCCTTCGAGGAGCATCTGCATCCCGGGGACGCCCGCTGATCGGACCACCGGTCGGGGGCCCCGGGGAGACGAACCACAGACGGTTCGCCAACCGGGTAGCTTGACGATGACAGGAACCCAGATCCGAAACTACGCGGCCGTTCTGATCGCGCTCGCCGTCCTGGTGCTGCTCCTCAACAATCCGTTCGGTGGCAGCCAGGAGGGCCCCACGGCGCGCCCCGTCTTCCCCCAGTTCGATGCCGGGACCGCCGATCGCATCCGGGTCGAGAGCGTCGAGGACACCGTGGAGCTGGCGCGCCGCGCCCCCGGCGACTGGGTGATCGACCGCTCCTACCCGCTGCCGGCCGACACCTCCTTCATCCGGCGGGCGGTCGAGTCGATCACCGACTTCACGACCGCCAACCGCGTGGCGCGCAACCCCGACAAGCACGGTATCTTCGAGGTCGACTCGTTGGGGGCCCACGTCGAGGTCTATGACGGTGGCGACGCGCCGGTCGCCGATTTCATCCTCGGCAAGAACTCGAGCTCCAGCTCCGGCACCTACTATCGCGAGACGGGGAAGGACGACGTCTACCTGTCGGAGCGTCCGGTCAAGAGCTACTTCGTCAAGCAGGAGCGGAGCTGGCAGGACCGGAGGATCTTCAACGTCGACCCCGAGGAGTTCACGCAGCTGACTGTCGAGCATGGCGACTCGACGATCGTCTTCGAGAGCGATACCGACGGCAACTGGTCGCTGCTCGAGCCGGAGACCTTCCCGGTCGACAAGGAAGAGGTCTCGGCCCTGCTCCGGCGGGTGGGGAGACTGTTCGCGCAGTCGCTGGTCGACTCGGCGGTCACCGACGCGATGACCGGTCTCGACACGCCGATGCTGCGGGTGCGTGCCGAGCGGCTCGACGGCAGCGGTATCGAACTCCTGGTCGGCGACCAGGACGAGGACGGCTACTACTTCGCCCGCAATCCGGATCGTGAGTGGGTCTACAAGATCGCCAAGTACATCGTCGATCCGTTCTACAAGGACCCGACGGAGATGAAGCGGGAGGAGCCACCGGCACCGGAGACGACCGGCGAGGGGGCCGGCACGGAACCGGGCGCGGCGGTGCCGCCGGTACCACCGGCCGGTGGCGGCGGCTGAGCGCCGCGGATCGCCGCGCGGCTCGCTCCTCGACCAGCACGCCCCGGTGCGCACGATGCTCGATGCCGAGCATCGCGCCCGCCGGGGCGTTCCTGTTGCGCCCTGGCGCCGGTCCGGGATGGTGGCACCGCCTGCCGCGACGCCCCCCCGTCCGGTGCCGATCAGTTGAACCAGTAGGTCGCGCCGATGCGCCCCTGGAGGAAGGACGCCTCGGTATTGTCGTTGACGTGACCGATCTCGAAGGGGAACGCGTCGAGCTTGAGCGTGAGCTCGCTGGTCACCGCGTACTGCACGGACCCGAACGGGGCGAAGCCGGTGAAGCTGCGTCCAGCGACCTCGAACAGCTCGAGCACGCCGCCGATCAGGACATCGGCGTTGCCGCGCTGGTAGATCACCAGGCCGTCGCGGGTCAGGAATCCGTAGTTCTCGGCATCGGAGGTCGAGAAGTCGAAGCCGAACTCCATCATGAAGAGGGGAGCGACCCAGACCGAGAGGGTCGGGTACGCGGGGGTCGTCCGGATGCCGAGTGCCTGGTAGACACCGACGCCGACCGTGCCGGGCTCCCTCGCCATGGAGGTCCCGGCGGAGATGGACAGGGTCGCGGCGAGCACGAGAACGGCGACGAGGCGATGCGGGTTCATCTGCGTCTCCTGTGCGTGTCGAGTCTCTTCGAGGATGACTGGCGCATCCTCCCGCGCCTCGCCCGCCCGCGACGGTCGTGGCAGTCCAGGCGAGCGCGGAGACGGAGGTCGAGGATGCGGGCTCGCGGCAGGATAGGAACGGTGCGACGCCAGTGTCAATCACGCGCGCGCGCGCGCCCACGCCCGCGCCCGCGGCCGCGACCCGCGTCGGTGCGCGGGCGGGAGCTCTGCGGCACGGCAGGCGCGGCAGCCGGACCCCGGTCCGGGCGAGTCCAGTGACGTGGTGGACGTCCTCGACATGCTGGTTGTCGTCCTGACCCCGGTGGCGTTCTACGTCGTGTGTGCGGGCGTGCCCTGGTGGCTCGGCGAGCGGCGCCGGCGCGCCCGGGGGGGAGCGGCCTGCTGGCGCTCGCCGCTCGGTGTCGGCGCCGGGCTGGTGCTGCATCTCGTGCCGTTCCTGGCCGGTGGGGCCGCCGGCATCCTGGTGATGCGGCTGGGCGGCGGCGATCCGGCCGCCCTCTTCGCGGACCAGCGGCTCGGTCCGGTGGGTCAGCGCGCGCTGCTCCTCGGCACGATCGCCGGCGGCCTGGCCGGCATCCTGGCGGTGGGAGTCGCCTACCTCGGGCGCGGCGCCGGCCGGGTCGCGGCGGGGCTCGCCCCCGCCCGGGGCGGCGCGATCGTCCGGCCGGCGCTCCTGGCCAGTGTCGCGCTGATGGTGCTCGCCATCGGCTACAACGTGGTGTTCGAGCGGCTGGTCGGCCGCCCGCCGGCGCCGGTCGCCGAGTCGCTGGTCGACCTGGCGCGGGGTGGCAGCGCCTGGCCGTGGTTGCCGATCGTCGTGCTCTCGGTCGTCGTCGTCGCGCCGCTCATGGAGGAGCTGGTCTACCGGGGCGTGATCTACCGCGCCTTCCGTGACCGCGCCGGCACCGGGGTGGGGATCGCGGCATCGAGCCTGCTCTTCGCGCTGGGGCACGGGCAGCTCGACACACTGGTCGTGCTCTGGCTGTTCGGCGCCGTCCTCGCCTGGCTCTACGAGCGGAGCGGCTCGCTCCTCGTGCCGATCGTCACCCATGCCGCCTATAACTGCGCGGCGCTCGTCGCCGACCTGGCGCGATCGGGCGGGGGATGAGCTGATCCGGGTCGGTCAACGCGAACGCTCGGTCAGCGCGGACGCTCGGTCCATCTCGGCGCCTCAGCGAAGGACGACGAGGCGCCGTGTCTCCTCGGCGCCTCCGGCCTCGAGGCGCAGGAAGTAGACGCCGCTCGCGGCCATCGTTCCTGCACCGGGCTGCCGTCCGTCCCAGGTGAGACGGTGCCGGCCCCGCGGCTGCCACGCGTCGCCGAGTCGCGCCACCATCCGCCCCGTCGCGTCGTAGACCGCGGCACGGACGTGTGCCGCCTCGCCGAGCTCGTAGAGGATCGACGTGCCACCTGCGGCCACCGGATTGGGCGCCACTCGCGCGAGCCTGAGCGGGCGCGCGGCCGGAGGCGCGCCCGCCTCGGCGATCCCGATCGGTATCTCGACCGCGAACTTCAGGATCCAGTCGTACGGATCGAGGTAGAGGGCCAGCGGCGGCTCGCTCACCGGGATCGTGACCTCTTGCACGGGCAGGCTATCGACCACGGTTGTCATCAGCGTGTCCCCGCTTGCCAGCTGGAGACCGATGTCGATCGGCATGCGGAAGATCGGTCCGTGGGTCTGGATCTGCTCGATCTGGAGGAATACCTCGTATTCGATGTCGGCCGGTTGCCAGGACCAGCGGTAGCGGTACTGCGGGCGGCCCTCGTCGTACAGCCAGGGCGCGAAGAACCAGGCGAGGTCGGAGCCGTGCACGCTGGCGGCGAGGGCGGTGAACTGCGCGGTGCTGGCGTTGGCGTAGCCGTATGCCGCCGCCCAGCTGCGCAGAAGCTGGAAGAACGCCTCCTCGCCCATGATGTGGCGCAGCATGTGCACGACCCAGGCGCCCTTGTTGTAGACCGTGCGGCTGTAGAGGTAGTCGGGAGCGTAGATCGTCCCCAGGAACTGCCCGGCCCCGAGGTCCCGCAGGTGATCGTGGTAGGCCTCCCAGCCCGCGGAGCGCTGCAGCCACAGGGCCTCGCACCAGGTCGCGAGGCCCTCGCTCAGCCAGATGTCGTTCCAGGCCGCCGGCGTCACCAGGTTGCCCCACCAGGAGTGCGCGAGTTCATGGGCGACGATGACGTCGTTCTCGTGCGTGCCGGTCACCGCCCCCGAGCCGTAGCTCGTGCAGGTCTGGTGCTCGAAGCCACCCGCCGCCTCGATCATCGCCATGCCGTACTTCTCGTCGATGAACGGGTACTCCTCGTCGAAGGCATCGACGAACGCCTCGAGCATCGGCACCGTCAGGCTCCAGTCCTCCTGGGCCAGCGCCAGACGCTCCGGATAGGCGTAGTAGACCACGGGCATCGAGTCCTGGGACGCGGTGACGTAGGTCTCCTCCCAGCCCGTGTAGTTGGTCGCGGTGACGCTGATCAGGTAGGTGGCGATCGGGTAGTTCTCGTCCCAGTGATAGGTGGTGCGGCCGGAGCCGGCCGGCGTCGTCAGCATGAGCTGCCCGTTCGACACCGCGATCATCGTGTCGGGCACGGTGATGTGGGTGGTGACGAAGGCCTTGTCGACTGGCGTGTCCTTGCACGGCCACCAGTTGCGAGCGTCCCGCGGCTGGGAGATGGAGGAGGCGATCGGCTGGCCGTTGTGCTGATCGAAGGCGAAGCCGAGGAAGGTGCCCTGCTGTGGCGGTGTGCCGTTGTAGAAGACCGTGCAGAAGAAATCCTCGCCGGTCGTGAAGGTGCGCTGCAGGGTCACGGTGAGGGCGCTGTCCTGGTGGACGAAGGCGAGCGAGTGCTCGCCACTCAGGGCGGCGGTGACCTCGAGGTCCTGGTGCAGGTCGAGAATGACCTCCTGGAAGCCGTCGACGAGGGCGGTGCCGTAGACCGTCACCGAACCGTCGAGGGTCCCGGTGTCGAAGTCGAGGTCGAGCGTCAGGTCGTAGCGCGTGGCATCGAACTGCTCCTGCCCGGGGATGAGCGCCGATGACGGTGGCGGCTCCAGGATGTCCGCGCGGCTGGCGAGTGGCGTGGCCCGCGTGGTGAGGGGGCGCACGGCGGCCAGCAGAGCGGTCAGCGCCACCGCGACCCCCAGCCACCGGAGCGCCGGCCGGCCAGGGCGGCACGCTGGGAGGCCGGACACGGCGGGACGCTGGCGGCGACTGCTGCGGGAGCGGGTCATGGGATGGTGCCGGATCGGGTTCGGAAGCCGTCGCCATCCGGCCCCCGGCAGCGCACTGGCTGCGGGGCGACCGGAACGACCGGGTCGAGGTGGGCGATGCGGACTCGAGCTGCTTGACCCCCCGATTATACCGCATCGGCGGGCGGTGCGCCGCCTGCCTTCGGGGCGGGTGCCGCGGGTGGCGTCTCCGCGGGGGGCGCGGGCGGGGTCGCGCCGGTCGCCGCTGGCGGCACCGCAACCGCCGGCAGCGGCGGCAGCCCGCTGCGGATGTGGAGGTCGCGCTGCGGGAACGGGATCTCGATGCCGTGCGTCTTGAGCGCCCCGAAGGCGGCGAACAGCAGCTGGCTCGCCACCTCCTCCTGGGCGACACGGCGGACGTTGATCCAGATCAGGAGCTCGAAGTCGAGGCTCGATTCGCCGAAGCCCACGAACCAGACGTCCGGCACCGGCGCGTTCTCCACCCAGTCGTTGGCCGCCGCCACCTCGAGGAGCACGGCCCGTACCTGCTTGGGATCGGAGCTGTAGGCGACCCCGACCGGCACGTGGATCCGCACCAGCGGGCTGGTGTGCGACCAGTTGACGATCATGTTCTCGAGGAAGGCGGAGTTCGGAATCGTGTACTCGATGGCATCGCGCGTGCGGATCCGCGTGACGCGGATCCCGACGTGCTGCACGAACCCCTGGTTGCCGGAGACGGTCACGAAGTCGCCGCGTCTGAGATTGCGCCCGAAGATGAGCGTCATGCCGCTCACCATGTTGTTGGCGAAGCTCTGGAGGCCGAAACCGATGCCGATACCCAGGCCGCCGGCCATGAGAGTCAGGACGCGCAGATCGAGGCCCACGGTGTTCAGGCTGATGACCGTGCCGAGGATCATCAGAACCCACATCACCATGGTGTTGATGGCGGTCGAAACACCCGGATCGGCGTGCAGCGCCGGGTAGACCTGGAAGTCGAGATACTTGCAGATCAGCCGCCCCAGGAAGACGAAGATCAGGACGACGGCGATCGCCTTGACGAAGAGCAGCAGGTTGATGGTCTGCTCGCCGACCGACGCCAGCTCGGCCGACAGCAGGCGGCTGATCGGACTCAGGAGCCCCAGGACGTGCAGGAACAGGGTGCCGATCCCGATCACCAGCACGTAGGTCACGAGCAGCACCGTGGCACGGTAGAACTCGTGCGCCTCGTCCGACGGCGGCCGCTGCGAGAGCGTCACGCGGCGGAGAATGCCGAGCAGCGACGAGTGCACGCCGACGGTGACGACGAAGATGCCGACCAGCATCCACGATCGCACCAGCAGGAAGACCGCCAGGTTCTGGTAGCCGACCAGCCCGGCCAGGAGGACGATGAGCGTGAAGGTCACGGTGGGGGCGTAGAAGCGGGCGAGCCAGCGCAGGAAGGCGCGATACGCCCGGTTCTCGAACGGCGGGAACAGGGCGAGGATGGCGTCACGGCGCCGCAGCGCGAAGGCCGCCGCCAGCAGCACCGCCAGCTCGATACCGAAACGGCCCAGGTTGAGGACGCTGAGGGCGGCGCCGGCGCGCTCGGCCAGCGCCAGGCCGAAGAGGCCCAGGAAGCCGATGAGCGCCGGCCGGCGCAGGTCGATGTAGAGGCGCTTGCCGTGCTGCTTCGAGATCGGCAGCAGACCGCCGAGCAGCAGCTCGTGGAGGACGCCGAGGGCCGCGGCGAGGGTCGCCCAGGCGAGCAGGAAGTCGCCGAGCGCCTTGATCCAGGGGGCATCGACGCGGGTCAGGCTTCTCACCAGGTGATAGATGCCGAGGATCGCCACCGGCGCCAGGACCGTGGTCGTGAAGCGCACCAGCGCCACCATGAGGCGAGAGACCGGGCTCGGCATCTGGGTGCGGAGCGGCAGCAGGGTCTGACCCAGCTCGCGCGCGATGCGGATCGACACCTTGCGCCGCAGGACGACGGTGGCGATCAGGGCGATCAGGGTCAGCGAGACGAAGAGGCCGAGCGGCCCGGCGTGGGACCTGAGCCCCCGGAGGATGCCGGGGGCGTGGCGCGGCAGGTGAACGAGGAGGTCGGCGAGCTGGGTGAGGGCGTGCCGGTCGAAGCCGAGCGGCTCGCGCCGCCAGAACTCCTCGGCGGTGATGTCCTCCGAGTCGGTCAGCGAGATCGCGTGCTCCGCCACCGACGTGCCCTGCTCGAGCAGGGTGCGGACGAGCGGCACCGGGGCGCTGTCGGCCGTGGCGCCGGCGCCGGACGGGATCGGGTGGGTCCCGGGCACCTCGACCGCCGCGCCGTCGGCGGTGCGCTCGACCTCGGGGGAGCGGACCTCGGCCCGCGCCGCGGCGGCGGCGACACCCAGGGCGAGGACGGCGGTGAGGAGGACCTGGCGGCAAGCGACACCCGCCGGCAGCGTCCGCGGGCAGGGCCGGGCGCGCACGACGCGCTCGGGGCGGTTGCGGACGGGCGGCATCCCGGGCATGGCAATCGGCGTCCTGTCGGGCACTGGGGTCGGCAGGCACCGGCCAGCGCACCCGGCCGGTCACCCAAGCGGTAGTCTAGGCGAGCGGCTAAGTGGTTGCAAGTCAGTCGATTCGACCACCTGCCGGGACGCCGGGCCGGTCTCCGAGGCCGGCCGCCCGGCGCCGGGGCGGGTGGCCGAAGGCGGCGATTGACGCCCGCCGCTCGCACCCGTCATACTATAAGCGACCATTTTCCACGATGTTGAGTGCCAGCCACGGCTGGCACCCCGGGATGTCCACCGCCCTCTGGATCCCGCGCGCCGACCGGTCGTCAGCCCCACCAGCCGCGCGCTCCTTGGCGCCTGCCAGCTCGTTGTCGTGAGGCGTATCGTGTCCTTCCGTATCGCATCGTCCCGTGCGGGCGAGGTCTGCCCGGCCAACCCCGCGGACGGCGCTGCTGCCGCCGATGGTCGGGAGCGTGGCGCGAGCCGCCGTCCCGCCAGCGACAGCCGCCGTCGCGCCGCACCGGCTGCCGACGTCCTCGTCCACGTCCTCGTTCTCGCGTCGCTCGTCCTGGGCGGCTGCGTGCCGCGCTACGAGGCGCGGCTGCGCGCGCATCGCGAGGCCGGTGACCTCGCCGCCGCCGAGCAGCTGCTCGACGCGTCGCTGCGGATCGCCCCGGCCGACGCCGCTCTGTGCCGCGAGCGCGGCATCCTGGCCCTCGAGCGCGGCCACGCGGCGACGGCCATCCCGCTCCTCGAGCAGGCGCTCGGTGCCGAGCCGGACGACGCCCGCGCCGCCTTCTACCTGGCCCTGGCGCACGATACGCAGGGCGACTGGCAACCGGCGGTCGTGCGCTACCGGCGTTTCGCGGCGCTCTCCGGACCGCTGTCGCCGGAGCTCGAGGCGCTCCTCATCCGCCAGCAGCGGGCCGTGGAGGCGCGCCGCACCGCCGACCGCCTCGAGCGGGCGATCGCCGGCGAGCCGCCGGCCCCGCGCCGCATCCTCTTCCTGCCGTTCGACATGCAGATCGCCACGCCGCTCGCGCAGTCCATGCGCCTGGGCCTCGCGGCAGTCCTCATCGAGGACTGGAAGGCGGTGCCGAGCGCCGAGCCGGTGCCCCTCGACGAGGTGCTCGCCTTCATGCAGGCGCTCGGCGTCGAGCACGATGCGGCGCTCGACGACCCGACCCGCGAGCGGCTGGCGATCCTGACCGGCGCCACCCACGTCGTCCATGGCCGGATCTCCGAGTCGACGAAGACGCTGGTCCTCGAGCCCCGGATCACCGACCGGCTGACGACCGATCCCGAGCGCCGCCTGGTGCGGCTCGAGTACCTGCGCGGGCGGCCCCGCTCGCTGCTCGATCTCGAGAAGACCATCCTCTTCCGTACCGCGCGCCAGCTCGAGGTCGAGCTCACCGAGGCACGGGTCGAGGCGCTCCGCCGCTTCGCCACCGAGAGCCCGGTGGCGCTCGAGCTGTTCGGCGAGGCGCTCGGCCTGATCGAGAGCGGTCAGGTCGACGCGGCACGCGAGCGCATCGCGCGGGCGGTGGTGCTCGATCCCGACTTCCGGCTGGCGACCGAGCTCCAGGCGGAGCTCGATCCGGTGCTGCCACCGGCCGTGCCCGGCGAGGTCGCCCGGCTGCGTTTCGTCTACGAGCGCGACCGGAGGCTGGCGGAGCAGGCGGCGCTGCGTGCCGACATGCTGGCCGGCACCAATGATCACGTCGGCCTCGGCGGGCCGGAGGGCGAGTCGGTCGATCTGTCGATCAACCGTCCCGCCGCTGCCGGCAGCGCCGCGGTGCTGATCCATCTGCCCCGGTGAGGTGGTGCGTGTGGGGGAGGGAGCCATGATCCGATCAGTCGCCCGACAGACCGGTGCCGCCGCCCGGCGGGCCGCGCGCCCGCTCGTCGCCGGGCTCGTGGTGGCCATCGCGCTCGCCGGCCTCGGGCCGCCGGTGCGCGCGGCGGCGGATGACCCGGCCACCCGCGAGCTGGTGACCGAGCGCGTGCTCGGCCGGCCGGCCGGCGTCCTGTGGCGGCTGCCGGCCACGGTCGAGACCGGGCTGGTCTACCGCACCTGGTCGATCGACGAGCCCGGCGGCTCCTCGAGCGTCGATCAGCTGGCGATGCCGGTCTACGTGCGTGCCCGGCCGAGCGGACGGCTGGCGTTCTCCTACCTCTTCCATGTCGCCAGCTCGACGCTGAGCTTCGACGGCGGCGACGAGAACACGCTCTCCGGCGTGACCGACGGCAAGGCATCGGTCGACTACCGGCTCGCAGATCCGCGCTTCTCGCTCGGTGCCGGACTGCGGGTGCCCACCGGTCCGAGCCGTCTGGACAGCGGCGAGGAGAACGTCGCCCAGGTCCTCATCGATCGCATGCTCGGCTTCCACGTGCGGCGCTACGGCGAGGGCACCGACCTCGAGCTGCGCGGCGGCTTCGCCGATGCCCGCGGGCGCGACCTGGCGTTCGCCGCCGGGCTCTCCTATGTCCTGAAGGGTGGCTTCGAGGTGAGCGACGCCGCGACAGGAATGCTGTCCACCTACGAACCGGGCAACGAGGTGTCGCTCTTCGGAGCGCTGCGCGCCCTGCGCGGTCCGCGACGGCTCGACGCGTCGCTGCGCTACGTCCACTTCCAGACCGACCAGCGCGATGGCGCCGACGAGCTCGGGGAGGGACAGCAGGTGGTGCTGCAGGCCGCCGTCACGCAGGAGCTGACCCGCGCCCTGATCCGCGGTACGGGCGAACTGGTCTTGAAAGACGAGACGGTCATCTATGGTGACGGTGAGGAGCTGTCGCCGGTGCGCGACGTCGGTGGCAACATTCTGCGCCTCGGCACGGATCTCGATGCCCGCCTGGACCGGCGCACATCGGCCGGCGCGACCGTCGCCCTCACCTGGTTCGGTGCCACCGAGTCGGGCACGGGCGATGGCTTCCAGTTCCAGCTGGGACCGCGCATCGCGCGGACACTGGCACCCGGCATCGGCCTCGAGGCCAGCTGGACGTTCATGGACGGCCATGCCGAGGAGAACACGATCGATCTGCGCGGCCACGCGCTGAGCGTGGGCATCGTCCTCGGTGGCGGCGCCCCGATCGCGGCCGTGGACGGTGAGGAGAGCGCGCGGCGGGGTGTGTCGGGAGGCGGACGATGAGACGCGGGATGGTTGATGGAGAGCACGGGGCGCGGACGCTCGGCGGCGGGCTGCTGTTGACCGCGCTCCTCGTGGTGCTCCTCGTGACGCTCCTGGCCGGCGGCGGCTGCGAGGGCGACTCGCGGCTGGCGCCGCTGGTCGTGAGCGGCGATGCCGAGGTGGCGCTCGGCTTCGCCGGCGGTGCGCTCGCCGGGACGCCGTCCGGCACCCAGGCGGACTGTCCGGTCCCCGAGCCCGGCTTCGAGGAGACCGTGTCCGTGCGGCTCCTGGTCGAGCCGCCGAACGGCACCTCCTTCGAGCGGGAGCTCGAGATCCCGGCCCGCACCGAGTCCGGCGGTCTGCTGCTCGAGGGGCTGACGCCGGGCGAGGGCTATCGCCTCGCGGCGACCGTCGAGCGCACCAGCGACGGCGAGCTGCTCTTCGAGGGCGAGCGGGACGACGTGCGGATCCGCCCCGGCGTGCGCGAGATCGTCTCGATCGACCTCGTACCGACATCGCGTCGCGTCGTGCTGGGAATCGGGCAGCCGCGTGCCGCCGCCGACGACCGGGTCGTGGTGCCGATCCTCGCCTCGCACTCGCTGCCACTCCGCGGCATCCAGTTCGATCTCTGCTTCGACGAGGCGGCGGTGGCGGTCGAGGGGCTCGAGGCCGTCGGCCGGCTGGTGGATTTCGACGGCGTGGCGTCGGGATCCGTGCCGGCCGAGACGCCGCTGCGCGTCGTGCTCTGGTCGAGCGACCCCGAGGAGCGGCTGCCGGCCGGCAGCGGGGCGGTGGTGGAGCTCACGCTGCGCTTCCTGCCGGGGGGCATGGCGGCGACGCCGCTCGTCTTCACTGGCGCGATCGTCACCGACCAGGCGAGCCCCGGGCAGAACTTCGTCGTCTATTACTTCGACGGGGGGGTGGAGCGATGAGGGGGAGGCAGACGGTGATTCGAACGATGGGACGGTGGGAGGCCGACCGCCGCCGGCCGGCCGCTGCCGGCATCCTGATCGCGTGGGGGCCGGTGCTGCTGCTCGTGTCACTGCTCGTGTCCTTGCTCGACGTCGCACCGGCGTACGCCGTGTCGCCTCCCGAGGCCGCCGCCGGCGGCCCCTACGCCGCCACGGTCGGTGAGACCATCATCCTCGACGGCACGGCGTCGAGCGATCCGGAGGGGGGTGCGCTCACCTACCTGTGGGAGCTCGGCGACGGCACCACGGCGGACGGACCGACGCCGACCCACGCCTACACGGCGCACGGCACCTATACCGTCACCCTGACCGTCACCGACGAGGAGAACCTGACCGACTCCGCCAGCACGATGGCGTTCGTCAATGCCGCGCCGGTCGCCGCCGCCGGCGGTCCCTACGCCGCCACACTGGGCGAGTCGATCGCCTTCGATGGCAGCGGCTCGTTCGATCCCGACCTCGATTCGCTGACCTATCTCTGGGAGTTCGGGGACGGCACGACGGCGGGCGGCGCCACGCCGAGTCACACCTACACCACCGGCGGCACCTTCGTGGTGACGCTGACCGTGAGCGATCCCGGCGGGCTGAGCGACGGCGACGTCACGGAGGCCGTCGTCAACGCCGCGCCGGTCGCCGCCGCCGGCGGTCCCTACGCCGCCACACTGGGCGAGTCGATCGGCTTCGATGGCAGCGGCTCGTTCGATCCCGACCTCGACCCGCTGACCTATCTCTGGGAGTTCGGGGACGGCACGACGGCGGACGGCGCCACGCCGAGTCACACCTACACCACCGGCGGCACCTTCGTGGTGACGCTGACCGTGAGCGATCCCGGCGGGCTGAGCGACGGCGACGTCACGGAGGCCGTCGTCAACGCCGCACCGGTCGCCGCCGCCGGCGGACCGTACGCCGCCAACCTCGGCGAGTCGATCTCCTT
>JASFRE010000055.1:0-13292 GCA_050115055.1 Candidatus Eiseniibacteriota bacterium
GTTGCCGCGATCGTTGGTGTACCAGAGCCAGTAGTCGACGGCCGCCGCCTCGTAGCCCTCGAGGTCGAAGACCGGCGAGAACAGCGTCGTCTTGCCGCCATCCACGTCGGCGTCGCCGGCCGCACCGCCGACCGCACCGTTGGCCGTCACGAAGCAGATCTCGCCCGGATCCGGGGTGTGATCGAGGTCGGGTTGCACCGTGTAGCCGTTGTACTCGGTGCCGACCGGCTCGGCACGCACCCAGATGCCGGTGGTCGCGTCATCGTCGGGGGCGCCGATCGTCCAGCCGGCCGGCGACTCCATCTGATCCTCGAAGACGGTCTGCATCGGCGCCACCCAGAAGCTGTAGAGCTCGGTCGGCGCACCGGGCGGATCGAACGACTCGAGGCCGGCCGTATCGCGCGCGTGGACGTAGTAGTCGATCGCCGTGGTGTAGGGCTGCCCCGGGATCTCGGCCTGGTAGTCGTCGCCACCCTGCGGGACCAGCTCGAGCTCGGTGAACGCGCCGCCGTTCGTCCGGTAGAAGAACTGGCGGCTGGCGACGCCCGAGTAGTCGCTGATCGTCACCGGCACGACGTACGGGCCGGTGGTACTCGAGGTGTGTGGATGAGGCGTGGTGTCGATCGTCGGCCCGAGGATGTCGGTCAGGTGGAAATCGACCACCGTGACCTGGTCCTCGCGGATCTCGACGCCCGTCACCGTGTCGGGCTCGAAGCTGGCATGGACCGCGGTGACGGTGTAGACACCCTCCCACAGCGCCCCGGCGTAGGCGCCGTCGCCGCCGGAGACGAAGGTCTGCGCCGTCGGGCCGAGCGCCCGCACCTGCACGCCGCCCGCCGGGATGTTGCCGGCCGAGGCGTTGTAGACGTGGCCCTCGAGCGTGCCGGACGGCATGGCGCCGTAGGGAGTGAACTTGATGGCGCGGCCGGCGGCCAGGGTGGCGGCGCCGGCGGCGTACTGGTTGAAGTAGGTGTAGAGCAGCCCGTCGAGCTGGTCGGGGCTCTCGATGCCGACCGTGGCGTAGCCGTTGGTCGGGTCGTAGTTCGACACCGTCTCGTACTGCATGATCATGGCGCCGTCACCGCTCGGCGTCGAGTGCACGGCCGGGTCGAGGAGGATGAGTTCCAGGGTCTCGGTCGAGCCGTTCGAGCGGTTGCGGAAGCGGCTCCACTCGATGATGAAGCGCCCGCCGATCGCATCGTACTCGTAGAGGGCGCGGGAGCCGGTCACCTGGTAGAGATCGTCCCAGAAGGCGGCGATCATCGCGTTCGGACCGCCGGCGCCCGGGATCGTCCAGTTGCGGTAGGCCGCCAGGTAGGTCGAGCCCAGCGCCACCCAGCCGTTCGAGCAGACCGTCACCTGATCGTAGGTCTTCCCGTAGTACTGGAAGGTGAACGGCAGGTCCACGATCGCCGAGCGATCCTGGTACTCGCCGAAATCGCCGAGCACGACCTCGCTGCCGGCCCCGCCGTAGGCTGGGTCGAGCTCGACCCAGTCGTAGGTCGGTGCCTCCGGGTAGCCGGTGTCGGTGTTGTCGAAGGCATAGTAGCCGTAGCCATCGGGCCCGGTCGGATCGGTCAGCGGCCGGGGCTCGCCGGGAAGCTCCGGCGGTGTCGTGGCGCCGGCCACCTCGAGATCGATCCAGGAGCGCCAGCTCGCGCCACCGGCACGCGCGTCCAGCGCGAGGCGTGCCGTGTGGCCATCGGGACAGTCGCCGGCGATGGCGAGGCGGAAGCTGCCGTCGCAGCGCACGGCGATCCCCGGCTCGATCGTCCCGCAGGCGAGCGCCGCGCCAGCGACCGTGACGTATGGATCCGTGCTGCTGAGGGTGGCGCTGACGTCTGATGCTCGCACGGCGCCGAGGTTCTCGAGCTCGACCGCGAGCCCGAGCCGCTCGCCTGGATTCGGCACGCCGTCGCCGCCGTCGTCGAGGGCGACGGCATGACCGACCAGTCCACCGGCCCCGGTGACCGTCACGTCCGCCAGGTAGGGATGCAGGTTGTGCCCGCTGACGGTGAGCTGCATGGTGCCGGCCGCACCGAGGGTGACCGGCAGGTCGACAACGCCGCTGGCGTCGGTCAGCCCGACGACATAGGTCTCGCCCTCCTTCCAGAGGCAGACCCGCGCCCCCTCGACGGGGATGGCGCCCTCGGCCACGGTGACCGTCACCTGCCCCGTCCCCACCGCGACGCTCGCCGGGTGGGAGACATCGAGCGTGCGCGGCACACCGGTCCAGACGTCGACCACCGGGTCGCCCATCAGGTTGTTCCAGTAGGACCAGATGGCGACCGTGTTGGGCTCGGCCATGTTGTAGTTCAGGTACATCTCGAGCTTGCCGCGCGTCAGGGCAGCGCCCATGGTGCCCAGGTGCTCCTGGAGGATCCCGCGGAAGACGCCGTAGTACATGCAGTTGTTGTAGCGCGTGTGGGTCCCGGTGGTGGCGGTACCAACCGCGCCGATGGCGCCGTCGAAGTCCGTGGTCCCGGTGCCGGCGCGCAGGAAGGCCTCGGAGCGCGAGGTGCCGGAGGCGAACGAGCCGGTGTCACAGGTCAGCGCCACGCTGAAGAACATCTTCGACTCGTTGGTCAGCTGGTAGGCATTGGCGGCGGTCCAGCCGCTCATGCCGAGGTAGCCGCGGTAGCCGAAGAGCGAGCAACCGCGGCTCAGCTTCGTGCGCATGTCGGTCACGAAATCGCCCGAGAAGACCGTGTCGACCTCGGTGTAGCCGTTGTCGAGCAGACACCGCTCCTTGAGCCATTGCCCGGCGGTGACGCAGCTCTCGCCGGAGATCGACGGGTCACCGGCCGCGCAGGCGCGCGTGAACCAGCTCGTATCGGCCATGTAGGGATCGCGCTCGTACGCCAGCACCTTGTTGACGATGCGCTCGAGATCGGTCGTCGTCCCGTAGGACAGGCGTCCGATGTGGATGTCCGCGAGGATGTCGCCGCCGTCGAGCTGCGTGTACGGGTGGTCCCCCTCCCCGTTGTACCAGCTGTAGTTCTCGTACCAGGTCGGCAGGTGACCGGCATCGCCGACCAGGGTGACGTACTCGAGCGCCACGTGCGGGTCGTCGTAGACGCTCTGGATGTAGTTCTTGATCGCCGAGCTGGTCGAGCCGGTCTCGGCCATGGTCACCAGCGTCGTGGCGATTCCCTGGCGGTGATGCCACGCGACGAGCGGCTGGAGGATGGCGACGACCGTCGGGTCGTTCGGGCAGATGACCAGGTTCGCGCCCGGCTCGACCACCTGGTCGGGCCCCGGGCCGGCGTAGTTGGGGACCGTCGCCTGGTAGAGCCGATCGAAGCTCGCCGGGATGACGCGCTGGCGGGGCGCCGCGGCGCCGGCCGGCGTCGCGGCCGGCTCGAAGGTGACCTCGAGCCGCATGCGGCGCGCGATGTGCAGGGTGCGCGCCGCCGCATCGTAGCTCGCCGGCCGGATGATGATGGGGACGACCGCGAGGCCCCGCAGGCGGGCGACCTCGCCGAGCTCGGCGGCGGGGCCGCCTGCCGCGCCGCTCGCCGGACGTGGCGCCGCGGCGGCCGCGAAGGCCGCGCCGCCCTCCGACGTCGCCACCGGCGCCAGGTCCAGGCCAGCGAGGGGCTCGGTCTCGAGCACCTCGACCCGCAGCCGTGCCGACCGCCCCTCGGGCACCGCCACGAGCTGCGTGTAGGAGGGCAGCGCCGGCTCGCCCGGCGCGCCGCTCACCGCGCCGCCCGGAATGCTGACCGCCTCGTAGCTCCGGCCATCGATCTCGACCGGTGCGCGATCCAGGTCGCGCAGCTCGAAGGCGAGCTCGACCCCGGCCGCATCCGCACGCACGAGCGCCACCTCCGGAGGGGCGCCGTGCGGTGCCGGGATGGCCAGATCGGTGCTCGCGAAGGCAGCGGTGACCAGCAGGTCACTGCAGAGCAGAACCAGGGATACGATGCGCAGCATGGCACTCTCCGGGTTGTGATGCGGGCGCGGCAGCGCCTCCGCGCCGCCCCGGGGTGCAGGTGCCGGGACCGGGCGAGGGCGAGAGCAGACCTGGAACGTCTTCCAGGGCATGCAGATGGCCGGAAGGACCAGGACCTCCCGGCGGCCGGCGCGTTCGAACCCATTATAGTGCATCGCGCCATCGGCCGTGACCGCGAACCTCCCGGTCGACACCGCGCAGCTGATGGTGACGACATGATGGCGTGCAACTGAGATGCAATCTCCGATACCCCCTCCCCACCACGAGCGCCCGCGACAGGCATACCGAATCCCGGCATCCATCTGTATAATGTTCGAGAGTCGGCCGTTGGACTTGCTGCGATCCGGGTCATCCATCGCGCAGGAGCTGCTCCATCCGCACGTGCGGATCCGGTGACGCGCCCTGACCGCGCTCGCGACCCGGGTTCCTCGACGGCCGGCTTTGCCTCGTCGCGCCACGCACCGCGTCAGCCGGGACCCGGCGATGCCAGCGACGCGCCATCCAACCAGGGAGACCCTGCGATGCAACTGCGATCCGGCCCGATTCTGGCGGTCATCCTGCTCGCCGCCGCATCCACCGCCAACGCCGCCGTGCTCCACGTCCCCGCGCAGTACCCCACCATCCAGGACGGCGTCGATGCCGCCCAGCCGGGCGACAGCGTCCTGGTGGCGGCGGGCACCTTCTCGGACCTGGTGCAGCCGCCGGGCACGGATACCACCAAGTGCGTCGTCAACATGAAGCCGGACATCAGCCTGATCGGCGCCGGCATCGGCCAGACGTTCATCGATCCCGACAGCCTCGGGCGCGGCATCTACTGCCAGAACGTGCCGGCTGCCCACATCGAGGGCTTCACGATCACCCGCGCCTACGCCGCGGTATTCGGGGCCGGGATCTACTGCCTCGAGGGCTCCTCGCCGACGATCACCGACTGCGAGCTGACCGGCTGCGGCGACGGCGGCCTGATCTGCAACTTCGCCTCCAATCCGGAGGTCACCGACTCCCAGGTACACGGCAATGCGGGCAAGCAGGGTGGCGGCATCGAGTGCCAGAACAACTCGGGACCGACGCTCCGGCGCTGCACGATCACCGGAAACCAGGCGCCGCTCGGCGGCGGCTTCTACATCCGCGGCGGCACCGCCCTGCTCGAGGACTGCCAGATCAACGACAACTTCCTCAACACCTCGGCAGGTTCCGGGGGTGGACTCGACGTCGATACCGCCGAGCTGACGCTGCTCCGCTGCGAGGTGCACGGCAACGTGTCGAGCGGCATCGGCGGCGGCATCAGCCTCAACAACGCGACGCTCATCATCGAGGACTCGTCGGTGATCGACAACGCGACCACCGGCAACTCGGGCAACGGCGGCGGCCTCTACGCCGAGTTCGCCGACGTCGTCATGGACGGTTGCGCGGTGGCCGGTAACAGCTGTCCCGGCGGCAACGCCGATGGCGGTGGCCTCTACCTCTTCTTCACGCTCGGCGCCGGCTCTTCGATCTCGAACTCGACGATCGCCGACAACGCGACGCACGTCGGCGGTGACGGCGCCGGGATCTACGCCTACGAGACCAATCCGATCATCGAGAACACGATCATCGCCTTCAACCAGAACGGCAAGGGGCTGCACTGCGAAGGCTCGAGCGCCTTCAGCGTCGCGTGCAGCGATCTCTTCGGCAACTCGGGCGGCGACCTGATCTGCGGCACCGACCTCGGTGACAACTTCTCCGCCGACCCGCTATTCTGCGACCTCGCGAGTCTCGACCTGACCCTGCACGTGGACTCGCCGTGCCTCGACAATCAGCATCCGGGCGGTGCACCCTGCGGACCGATCGGAGCCTATGGCCTCGGAATCTGTGACGGCATCGGCGTGCCGCAGGAAGAAAACGCCGTTCCGCCCCCCACTCGCCTCATCGCGGCACCCAACCCCTTCGGCCGGAGCACGACCATCCAGTTCGGGCTCGCCCGTGCGGCCAGGGTCTGGCTCGCCATCTACGACGTCGGGGGGCGCACGATCCGCGTCCTGGAGGACCGCGTTCTCGAGGCCGGACTGCACGAGCGCGTGTGGGACGGACGGGACGCGGCGGGGCAGGTCATGCCGAGCGGTGTCTACTTCTACCAGCTCGGCGGCGACCTGCCACACACCGCCGGTCGGATCGTTCTCACCCGATGAGGGGTGGAGGCATCACGTGGCCGGCACCAGTGCCGGGCAACGGGGTGTCCGCGTGGTCTGAGCACTCGTCGCTGCGTCGCGGCGAGCGCCTGGTGGTGGTTCATTCGGGAGGAGAGCGATGCGCACCACCCTCGTAGCAGTCTGTCTCATGGGTCTCCTGGGTGCCGCGGTCATGGCCGGGACATCCGGGGCCTCGTCCACGCCACCGGTCGGCGCGAGCGGCTTCCCGGGCGGCACGGCGGCGCTGCGCGCCGCCGTCCACCAGGCGACCTGGCGGATCGCGCCGGATGACGGGTCGCTCAGCGTTCACGTGGACGGACTCGACGGGACGGCGACCGGGCAGGCCTCGATGCGACTGGTCCCGATGCCGCCCGGCGCGGCCGCGATCGAGGTCACCGGCGATCCCGCCGATGCCGGGCTGGCGGTCGCGGTAGGCACGCCGATGACGCTGCGCGGGACCCGCGTCGCACCGGTCCGGGTGGTGTCGCACGACGGCGTCGGGCCCATCGACTTCGAGCTGCGCTACGTGACGGCCGGCGGCGTGCCCCTGGCGGCATCCGGCGCGACCCTGGAGGCCGCGGCCGGCGGCTCGTCGCACGACTTCCTGGCTCCCTTCCGGCCCTATCTCGCCCCGGGAGGAGCACCCGACGCGGCGTTCCGCGGCGACGCCGGCGAGGACGGCGCCTACATCATCATCACGCATCCCGACCTCGCCGCCGCGGTCGAGCCGCTCGCGGCCTGGAAACGCGAGATGGGGTTGGAGACGACCGTCGCCACCTCCGACGTGATCGGCTCCGGCACCGCGGAGATCCGGTCCTACCTGCGCGATCTCTATCAGAACGCGCCCTCGCCGCCGCGCTACGTGCTGATCGTCGGTGATGTCGAGCAGATCCCCGCCTTCTTCTTCCACTCGAGCGTCACCGATCATCCGTATGCGATGATGGATGATGCGGATTTCCTGCCGGATCTCGAGGTCGGACGCCTGCCGGCCCAGAACGCGACCGAGGCCGAGACCATGGTCGCGAAGATCCTGGTCAGCGAGCAGGATCCCGAGCACGCAGGCAGCGACTGGTTCGACCGCGGCATCGTCGTCGGCGGTGACCAGGGCTCCCTGACCCCGGTGCCCGTCTCCCGATGGTGCCGGGAGCTGATGCTCGCCAACGGGTACGCCGAGGTCGACACCATGTACTGGCCCGCGGTGCCGCCCGTCCTGCCCGACACGATCACGGCGGCGGTGAGCCGCGGCGTCTCGCTGGTCAGCTACCGCGGCTGGGCCTACGGCTCCGGCGGCTGGCATCGCCCGTCGTACAGCGTCGAAAACATCCCGGCACTGACCAACAGCTGGATGCTGCCCGCGGTCTTCAGCTTCGTCTGCCACAACAACGAGTTCGACCAGCCGAATTGCTTCGGCGAGGCCTGGCTGCGCGCCGGCAGCGCTGCGAACCCGACCGGAGCGGTCGCCTTCATCGGCAACTCGAGCCCCTGGTCCCACACACGCTTCAACGACGCCTCGGCGATCGGCGCCTTTCACGGCATCGTCGAGAGCGGCATCCGCCAGCTCGGGCAGATCCTGAACGCCTCCAAGGCCGAGAACATGGCCCAGTTCTTCACGCAGATGCTCTACGACGACCCCTGCGGTGACGTGCTCTGCGAGTCGGAATCGGTCGAGTACTACTTCTACATCTACAACCTGCTCGGCGACCCATCGATGGAGATCTGGTTCGGTCGACCGGTCGCCATCACGGTCGAGCACCCGGCCACGCTGCCACAGGGCGCTTCGCTCGTCGAGGTCCGGGTCACGGCGACCGACGGCGGGACGCCGGTGGCCGGCAGCCGCGTCGGTCTGAGCCAGGGCGACCTCGTTCTCGGCTGTGCGCGAACCGACGCCAACGGTTATGCCCGGATCCTGACCGCGGTCGAGGAAACCGCCGATCCGGTGCGGGTCGCCGTCACCGGCGGTGGCGTCCTCCCCTACCGGCAGACGATGGAGGTCACGACGGGCGACGCCTATCTGGCCTACTCCACCCACACGCTGCTCGACGACGGCGAGGAGGGCAGCCAGGGCAACGGTGACGGGATCGCCAACCCGGGCGAGACGCTGGCCGTCTCGCTGGAACTCGAGAACCGGGGCAGCAGCACCGCCACCGGCATCAGCGCCCAGGTCGAGGCGCTGCGCGGCGCCACGGTCGTCCAGGGACTGCTCGACTTCCCGGCCATCGCCCCGGGCGCCACCGCTGCCGCCACGACGCCGTGCCTGGTGTCGGTCCCGGTGACCGCCGCCGACGGCGAGGTCGCACGGCTGCGCTACGTCGCGACGTCGGCAGCGGTCACCTCGACCGGTGGCCTCGACATCACGATCGCCGCCCCCGGACTGCACCACGTGGCGCACGCTGTCGGGGAGGACGGCGTGCTCGCGCCGGGCGAGACCACCACCCTCGACGTCACGCTCGGCAACGACGGCTCGCTCACCGGCTCCGGCGTGAGCGCCGTGCTGCGCGCCGGGACCCCGGCCGTGGCGACGGTCGACGATTCCACGGCCTCCTTCGGCACCATCGCCCCCGGCGCCGGAGCCGGCTCGCTCGAGCCCTTCACCATCACCGCCGCCCCGGACATCGCCATCGGCCGCTCGGCCGCCTTCACCCTGGTCCTGACCACCGTCGACGGCTACCGGAGCGAGACCAGCTTCTCGATCCTCGTCGGTGACGCCGACCATCGCGCGCCAGTCGGTCCCGATGCGTACGGCTATCACGCGGTCGACAACACCGACACCGACTACCCGGCGACGGCACCGACCTACGACTGGATCGAGTGCTCGCCGGCCTTTGGCGGCAGCGGCACGCGCCTGGCGCTCGGCGACAACACGATGACCGTCGTGACGCTGCCCTTCGACTTCACGTTCTACGGCGACAGCTACCGGCGGATCCTGATCTGCGACAACGGCTGGGCGTCGTTCGACACGACCAGCTATTTCGACTGGTACAACTGGAGCATGCCGACCCTCTACGGCAACGGGGCGCAGCTGGCACCCTTCTGGGACAACCTCGACCCGACCAAGCAGTACGAGGGCACTCTGGTCGGCGACGGCATCTACGTGCTCGACGACAGCGCCAACGACCGCTTCGTGGTCGAGTGGAGCCGGCTCGGCAACGAGCGCTCGCAGAACCAGACGCGACCCGACTGGGACGACCTGCAGACGTTCGAGATCGTGCTCTACGACCCGGCGGCGCGCATGACACCGACCGGCGATGGCATCGTCGGCTTCCAGTACAAGCAGGTGGTCAACAACGACTCCGAGCGCATGTACGCCACGGTCGGCATCGAGGACGCGACCGAGAAGGTCGGCCTCGAGCTCACCTACTCCGACGTCTACGCGACCGGCGCCGCTCCGCTCTCCGCCGGGCTGGCGATCGAGTTCACCACCGAGCGGCCGCGCTACAGCCCGTTCACGCTGGCGGCATTCAGCGCCAGGTCAGGCCCCCGCGGCATCGAGCTCGCCTGGGAGCCGATCGACGGGCGTCCGCGGGGCCATTACCAGATCTACCGCGCGGCGGCGGCGGCGGCACGGCCGGTGACGGCGCGCGGGTCCTGCCGGTCGATGATCCGTCCTTCGAGCCGCTGGCGAGCGGCCGGCTCGGCCCCGCGGCGCGCGGCTTCGTCGACACCGGCGCCGAGCCCGACCGCACCTACCTGTACGTGATCGGCTCCACCGACCCCTTCGGTGTCGAGACGCGCTCGGGACCGTACTCCTCGGCGAGCGCTGGCGGGTCGGGCAGCGGCGCGGCGCCGCCGCGCGTCCTGGCGCTGCGCGCCACCGGTCTGAACCCGTTCCACGATACGGTCCGCCTGGCCTACGACGTGCCCCGCCAGGTCCGGGGACAGCTGGCGATCTACGACGTCGCCGGGCGCCTGGTGCGCGTCCTGGCCGGCGGCGAGCTCGAGGTCGGGCGCTTCGACACCCGCTGGGACGGACGCGACCGCCAGGGTCGCCCGGTCGCGAGCGGCATCTACTTCGGACAGCTGATGGCGGGCGGCGAGCGTCGCACCGTCAAGCTGACGCTCATGCGATGAGGGCCGACCGGGTGCACAGCCCCCAGGACCGTGCCGCCGCGCGGCGACGCGACCGCCGGCGTGCGAACGGCCGCATGCGCGCTCTCGTCTGCCTGCTGGTCTCCTGCGCCTTCCTCGCGACGCTGCCGCCCATGGCCGCCGCGAAGCGGGCGGCGGACGGTCCGGCGGCGGTCACCGCTCCGGGTGACACGCCGCCGCGCGTGCCGACATCGAGTGACTCGAAGGGCTCGAAGACGAAGAGCACGACGACGAATCGGACGCCGAAGAAGCAGTCCAGCAGCAAGAGATCGAAGAAGAAGAGGGAGTCGCCGGCCTATCGCCTGAGCGGCAAATTCGCGCTGCGCTTCGTCTACGACGACAACATCATCCACTACTCCGACGAGGACCTGCTCGCCTTCACCTCGGTACCGAACACCGGCCGCTACGAGATCGCGACCGCGCATGACTGGATCGTCCGGCCACGCCTCGAGACGGAGATCAGGACCAAACGTCTGACCGGGAAGACGCTACAGGCAACGCTCCGTCTCTCGGCCTGGCTGTACGGCAACAACAGCATCAAGAACAACCAGTCGATCGCCCTGCAGCTGAAACACCCGGGGTTCGGCGGCAACCTCTACCTGGATCTCTATTACTCGCCCCGCTCCTACCTGCGCACCTTCCTGGACCGGCCGCCCTACATGTCGCGCGCCACGCCGCTCCAGTACACGCCGTTCGAGTACACCTCGAACTCGGTCGCCGTGAGTCACTGGCGCTGGCTCTACAAGAAGCTCGTCGACGGCAAGTTCCTGCTCCAGCGGTCGGTCCGCTACTACAACCAGCCGTTCATGGAGAACGACAACTGGGAATGGCGGATCGGTGGCTACGTGCGCTGGAAGTTCCAGAGACGCCTCAGGCTGCGGCTCGAGTACCTCTACAGCGACGTCCGGGCACGGGCACGCGACTCGATCACCGAGACCCGTGACAACTCCGACGACGGCGACGCCTCGTACCAGCGCGACTCCTACGAGGCGAAGCTCTACTGGCGACCGCGCCGTGCGATCTCCTGGTTCCGGCAGGGCAGCGTCGCGTTTCAGTACCAGGCCTACTACTTCACGACTGACCGCGCCTACTACGACGATCCGTACCACGTGGGGCGCAAGGACCAGGTCTACCGGATCGAGTTCACGGCGGATTCGAAGAAGATCTGGGGACCGGTGACGCTCGAGGGCGGCTACCGCTTCTCGGAGCGGACCTCGACCGCCGCCTTCGATTCGGACAACGTCGCCATCGGCGAGGACAAGGACTACACGGATAACCGCTTCTGGATCGGGGCCGAGTACCCGTTCTAGCAAGGACGCAGGAGGCCGCGGTGGCCCGCCGGCCGCCGTGGCGATCGACAGGCAGTCCCGGCCGCGCCGGGACGATCCCGTCCCCCCGGGGACGGGATGCGTGGTGGCGCCGCCGGGGGCAATCAGACCGGTGGCTACGGGAGTCAGGTGCATGCGCGAGTGGATCGTGGATCTCGGGGACCGGCACTGGAACCGGCCGGGTCGTAGGATGGCGATCGCCCTGATCGCCGTCGTGGTTCTCGCGGGCTGCGGCGCCGAGGAGCTGTACAAGCCACCGGTCGCCCCCTACTCGGTGATCGGCCGGCTGGCGATGCCGAGCGGCGGCGAGGGCGTCGCGGTGCTCGGTGACGTGGTCTGCGTCGCCGCCGCCCAGGCCGGGCTCGTCGTCGTCGACATCTCCGATCCGACGCAGCCGGTCATGGTCAAGCGGATCGACACCTTCCGGGAGGCCAAGGAGATCACCATGGCCAGCACGGTCACGAATGGCGTCGTCGCCGACATCGCCTTCGTGGTCGAGGGCACCGAGGGCATCACGACCTACGATGTCACCGATCCCGCCAACGCCTACGCCTACCGTCCGGGCGTCACCGGCACGACGGCGGTGGACGCCACCAACGTCTTCGTCGAGGAGCCCGACGCGCCCGGCCAGCCATTCATCGTCTACCAGTCCGAGTCGTGGTGGGGCATGCGGATCTTCGAGCAGAACCTGACGCTGGTCGGAGATCTGCTGTATTTCGGCGTCTACACGCCGACCCCCGGCCACGCCGAGGGCATCGCCGCCAAGGACGGTTTCGCCTACGTGGCCGACGACGAGCTGGGGTGCACGGTCGTCGACTGCCGGGTCCGGGTCCTCGGTCCGGTGGCCCCGGTCTCGAGCTGCGACACGCCGGGCAACGCCTACGACCTCGCGGTCGACCGGGATCGCGACTTCGTCTACATCGCCGACGGCGAGAACGGCCTGATCGTGATGGAGACCTCGCTCGAAGGCGAGCCACCGGTCCCGGTCCCCCACGTCGTTGCCCACCTGCCGCTCAACGGCGAGTCGAGCAACATCGCGACGCGCGAGGGGCTGGTCGTGATCGCCGCCGAGGACGGCGGCGTGCACTTCGTGGATGTCACGAACCCCTCGGCGCCCCGGCACATCGGTACCGTGGTGACCAGCTTCGCCCGCGACGTCGCCATCGCCGAGTCGGGACTGGTCATCGTCGGCGACCGCGAGGAGGGGCTGCTGGTGCTGGCCGGCGGCAGCCCGTTCACCGACGTCACGCCGCCCGGCGTGGTCAGCAACCTCGCCGCCACCGGCGTCGCGGCCGACCGCGTGCGGCTCACCTGGACGGCGCCCGGCGACGACGACTTCAGCGGCGTCGCCGCGGCCTATGACATCCGCTATGCCGAGACGCCCATCGCGACCGGCGATGACTGGGACGCCGCGACGGTCGTGGACGACATTCCCGAACCGTCACCCCGCGGCTCGGCGGAGAGCCTCGACATCACCGGTCTGGTCCGCGGTGCCACCTACTACGCGGCCCTCAAGACCGTCGATGGCGATGGCAACTGGTCGGCGCTGTCGAACGTCGCCAGCGCCACGACGCCGACCGACAACAGCCCCCCGCTCCTGACCGGTGCCAGCGCCACGCCCGAGGTCGGCGTCCTCGACACCATGTTCACCTTCGAGGTCACCTACCAGGACGGTGACGGCGACCCGCCGACCACGGCGCAGGTGTTGCTGAACGGCGAGGCTCACGCGATGACCCTGATCAGCGGCGACTACGTGAG
>JASFRE010000056.1:0-13133 GCA_050115055.1 Candidatus Eiseniibacteriota bacterium
CCGCCCGCCTCGGCGTCGGAGTCGTACCGGTCACCAGGGGAATCGATAGCGCGGCGCATCGTACACCTCGGGGCTGGGTCGCTGGCCGTCGGCGTTCGGTGAATTTCTCATTAGGCGCTCCGGTCGCCGGGCGCAAGGGGAAAAGCACCCCCCTTCAACGGGCATCCTGCTCCGCCAACGGCCGCGTGGCCTGGGCCACGTCGTCGATTCGTGGTAGGGTGCCACGGCATCGCGCGCGGTCGGGGGCAGCGGCCAACAGGTCGTGGCTCGATCCTGTGGTGGGCACGTGCGGGGAAGCCCGTAGCCGCGCGGCTCCCGGTGTCGTTTCGCCGTTCATCACGCGAGGTATGCCAGTGCACGATCTTGACCCTGCCGTCTTCCGTCGCCGGCGCAAGCAATTCATGCGGGCACTGGGCGGCGACGTGGCGATCCTGCCGGCGGCGCCGGAGCGGACGCGCTCCCACGACGTCACCTATCCCTTCCGGCAGGACTCGGACCTCTACTTCCTGACCGGTTGCCTCGAGCCGGAGACGATCGCGGTGCTGACCGGCGGCGAGTCCGGGTCGCGTTTCATCCTCTTCGTGCGGCCCCGTGATCCCGAGCGCGAGCAGTGGACCGGGCGCCGGGTCGGGGTCGAGGGCGCGACCGAGCGCCTCGAGGCCGACGAGGCCTACCCGGTCGAGGAGTTCGACGCCCGGCTGCCGGAACTCCTCGACGGTGCGCAGCGCGTGCAGCTCGCATTCGGCAAGTACCCGCAGTTCGACGAGCGCGTGACGCGCGTCGTCCACCGTCAGCGTCGCGAGTCGCGCAAGGGGGTCCGCGCACCGACCGGCATGGTCGACGTGCGCGAACTGCTCGATGCGATGCGGCTCGTCAAGTCGACGTCCGACATCGAGCTGGTGCGGCGCGCGGCGGAGATCACCGCCGAGGCACACCTGGCGGCGATGCGTGCCTGCCACGCGGACATGTTCGAGTTCGAGCTCGCCGCCCTGATCGAGTACCTCTTCCGGAAGAACGGCGCCCTGTCGCCCGGTTATCCGACCATCGTCGGGTCCGGGGAGAACGCGACGATCCTGCACTACATCGACAACGATCGACGCATGCAGCGCGGCGAGCTGGTGCTCATCGACGCCGGTGCCGAGTACGGTTACTTCTCGGCCGATATCACCCGTACGTTTCCGGTGGGAGGACGCTTCTCGACTCCGCAGCGCGAGATCTACGAGGTCGTGCTGGCGGCGCAGAAGGCGGCGATCCGTGCGGTGACCCCCGGCTCGACCATGAAGCGCGTGCACGACGCGGCGGTGCGCGTGGTCGTTCGGGGTCTCCGCGATCTCGGCCTCCTGAAGGGAACGCCCGCGGAGCTGGTGCGCGACGGTGCCTTCCGCCGCTTCTTCATGCACGGCACCGGCCACTGGCTGGGCATGGACGTGCACGATGTCGGTAGCTACCGTCACGGAAGGGAATGGCGCGAGCTCGAGCCGGGCATGGTGCTGACGGTCGAGCCGGGGATCTACGTGACCTCCGAGATGCGTGGCGTGCCGCGCCGCTACTGGGGGATCGGCGTGCGCATCGAGGACGATGTGCTGGTGACCCGGTCCGGTCGCGAGGTGCTGACGGCGGGTGTCCCCAAGGAGGTGGACGCCATCGAGGCCGTGATGACCGAGACGCTGCAGATCGCGGTCTGACCGGTCGCCGGCAGCGGGGGAGCGGCCAGCCGACCGCCGCGGGTCGCGGCGTCGCCAGCGCGGCGCTCGCTAGGCGGGCTGTCCGGGCGTGTCCGGGCCGGGGCGGCGCGGCCGCGCGATGGCGCGAAGCGCGCCGAGCGACGCGTACAGATCGCCGCCCAGGCGGGCAAGCGGTCGCAGGCGCTCCGGGTCCACGGCACCCGCGCTCAGCAACGCGTCGCGCACGTGGAAGCGGACGATCTCGCCGATCGCCAGCGTCGTCGGGCCGCGCCCGAGCTCGATCAGTCGCTCGACACGGCACTCCATCGCCACCGGCGCCTCGGCGACCCGTGACGCCGAGACGGCGTCGCATGGCGCCGGGGTCAGACCGTAGCGCTCGAATTCGTCGACGCCGGGCGGTTCGTCAGCCGAGGTTGCGACCATGCGCCCGGCAAGCGCCTCACTCACGACGTTGACGACGAACTCGCCCGACGCACGCAGATTGCGCGCGGTATCCTTGAACTCGCCGCGGCGAGAGCCGATGGCGACCGACAGCATCGGCGGCTCGGATCCGATGCCGCCGTAGTAGCTGAACGGTGCGAGATTGGCGACGCCGTCGGCACCCAGCGTCGAGACCCACGCGATCGGTCGCGGCACGATGACCGAGATCATCAGCCGGTAGACGTCGCGCGGGCTCATCCGCGCGGGGTCGATCAGCATCCTAGGCGCGAGCCGCGGTCGGACGGAGCGCCTTGCGCGCCAGCTCGTCAACGATGTCCTGATCAGCCGGAGGGAACTCGTAGTTGTCGAACTCGAGGGGCGTGATCCAGCGGAAGTGCTGGCACCCGATGGAGCGAGGCTTGCCGGACTCGATCGAGCAGAGATAGAAGTGCAGGCGTACGGTGCGTTCCGGGTAGTTGAGCTCGACGGTGCGCCACTGCTTGTCGACCTGGACTTGGATATCGAGTTTCTCCGCCACCTCCCTGGCCACACAGTCCTCGAGCGACTCATCGCTCTCGCGCTTGCCTCCGGGGAACTCCCAGAGCGGGCCGAGATAGGACCCGGCCAGGCGCTGCGCGATGAGATACTTGCCATCGCGTTGGATGATCGCTGACGCGACCTCGATAGCGTGCTTCGACATGCATCTCTCCCGACACAGTGAAGGGGCGACTCCCGGGCGGTCGCCCCAAGCGCTCGTGCATCGTGTCAACAGGGGCAAATCCTACCATGATGGTCACTTGGGTTCAACGCGCGACTCGCCGATCGGTTCGCCTAGCGGGCGCCCTGGCGGAACGCGAACGCAACCGGACTGGCGAGCGGCGGGCGGCTCCCCGGGAGCGGCGGGGGATGCCAGGTGAGGCACCCGGCGCCCCGCCGGAGCAGTCGCCGAAGATGTTGAAGTGAAGGGAGATAGAGAGGTGACGCGAGACTCGCGCGAGCCCGTCGGCGGGTGGCGGCAGCTGGGCCCGGGGATCGTCGTGGCGGCGACCGGGGTCGGGGCGGGAGACCTGGTGGCGGCGGCGGTCTGCGGGGCGCGCTACGGCCACGAGCTCCTGTGGACGGCGGTCGTCGGTGCGCTGCTCAAGTTCGCGCTGACCGACGGTCTGGCGCGCTGGCAGCTGGCGTCGGGAAGCACGCTGATCGAGGGCTGGGCGACACGGCTCGGACGCGTGACCGCCGCCGCGGTGCTGCTCTATGTCGTCCTGTGGACGCTCGTCGTCGCGGCAGCACTGATGTCGGCGTGCGGTCTCGCAGTTCACGCGGTGTTCCCGGCGATCCCGGTCGCTGCCGGCGGTGTCCTGCACGCGCTCGCTGCCTTGGCGCTGGTCTGGAGCGGTCGCTACGGGCTCTTCGAACGGACGATGAAGTGGTTCGTGGGCATCATGTTCGTCGCCATCGTCGGCTCGGTGCTGCGGGCACCGCCAGCCCCCGCGGCGCTCCTGGCCGGGCTCGTGCCACGGGCACCCGCCGGCTCGCTGGCGTACGCGCTGGCGGTGCTCGGCGGCGTCGGTGGTACGGTGACGATCGTGAGCTACGGCTACTGGATGCGAGAGCGCGGCTGGAGCGGAAGGGCGATGAGCCGTGTCGTCCGACTGGATCTCGGTGTGGCCTACGTCTTGACCGGTATCTTCGGCTGCGCGGTGATGGTGCTGGCTGCCGAGGTCCTGCACGGCAGCGGTCTCGAGGTGAAGGGTCGCGAGGCCGCCCTCGTCATGGCGGAGATGCTCGGCGAGCATGGCGGGCGCACCGGTCGCGCGGTCTTTCTCGCCGGCTTCTGGGGCGCTGTCGCATCGTCGCTGCTCGGCGTCTGGCAGGGAGTGCCCTACCTCGTCGCGGACCTGTGGAAGCGGCTCGGGCACGGGGGCGGTGAGCCGTCGCGTGTGTCGACGACGTCGCACCTCTACCGCGGGTACCTGCTGTTCATGAGCACGGTGCCGATGCTCTTCCTGGTCCTCGAACCGGTCGGTCTCGTCATCCTCTACGCGGCGCTCGGTGCGCTCTTCATGCCATTCCTGGCCGTGACGTTGCTCGTCATGCTCAACCGTCGATCATGGATGCGTGGAGCGCGGAACGGACCGGTCTCGAACCTGCTGCTCGTGGTATCGCTCGGTGTGTTCGTCTACCTGGGAGGAAGCAAGCTCCTGGACCTCATCGCTCGCTGAGGATGGACACGCACCGGGGCGCTCGAGGAGCATCGACCAGTCACATCTTGACCGGTGCGGTGGCTCCGGTATACTCATGTTCAGCCCGTGGATAGCAGACTCGAGGTGTATCCTCGAGCCCACCGGGCGGTGTCGCCCTCGCAGCGATTGCGGGTCGCCGCGAGTTGCGGGTCGCTGCCGCCGGGCGGACAGTGCGGCACGGGTCGTGCCGACGGCGCCGATCGTCCAGTCCCTTCCGACCACCGCCTTCGCGATCGTCCAGGATGCCGGACGCCCGTCCACTGCACCGCGCGAACCGTTCGCCGTGTCGTGCGCCGTGCTGTGGCCTGTCGTCTGGCATGGCCGGGATACCCGCCGGGAGTCAGCATGAGACCGGAGAGTGCGCAGGAGGTCCTCGAACTCGGCAAGCGCATTCGTCGCGAGCGCATGCGTCAGGGACTGTCGCTCAAGGAAGTCGAGAAGCGCGCCGGGATCTCTCCGACCCACGTCTCGGAGATCGAGCGCGGGCGGTCGTCACCGACCGTGGGCGCGCTGGTCAAGATCGCGCGGGCGCTCGAGCGGCCGCTCACCCACTTCGTCGAGCAGGGGCCGCGACCACCGGCCGTCTTCGGGACCCTCGGCGATCGGCGCACGTGGAGCGTCCAAGGTGGTGCCGCGCGCTTTATCTCGCTCCTCGACCCCGCGTCACCCTACGATCTGTCGCTCACCCTGGTCGTGCTGGCACCCGGGGCCCGCCTGGAGGAGCGCGACTGCAGGTTCGGGGTGCGCGAGATCTTCCTGCATGGGGTGAGCGGTTCGCTCACCGTGAGCCTTGGTGATACGGACTATGAAGTTGGCGCCGGTGATTCGCTGCACTGCGACGGGGAGCAGCTCACCGGTCTGGCTGCCCAGGTGTCGCAGGCGACGCAGACCTACCTGGTCACCTATCCCCGCATGCGGCTCTGAGCGGGCGGCCCGGCGACCCCGCCTGCCCGTGGGGTGCCGGCTGGGAGGATGACGCATGTTGTCGAAGGAGCGTCTCGGGGAGCGGATCCGCGCCCAGCGGCTGGCACGCGGCCTGACGCTGAAGGAGTTCGGCCGCGCCGCGGGGCTGTCGGCGCCGCATCTCTGCGAGATCGAGCAGGGCAAGACATCGCCGACCTTCGGTGCCCTGGCCAAGATCGCCATGGCACTCGACCGGCCGGTCGCCTATCTCCTCGAGGAGGAGACGCGGCCGGACGTCTCCATCGTGCGATGCGACGAACGCGTGGCGCCCGGCGATCCGGAGGCACCGAATCTCCGGCTGTCGTCGCTGCTGTCGGAGTGTGGCGCGCCGTTGACCCACGGCATCCCGAGTGGACGGCTGGCGGTCTATCGCGTGGTGCTGGCGGCCGAGGAGCGGGCCGGCACGGCGTCGGGTGGTGCGGCGGACGCGGCCGGTGCCGCCGGCGCGGTGACGGTCGGGGCGGTTGACGACGGTGGCGGTGACGGCGCGGGTCGACGTGTCCCCGGGTCGCACGGGATATTGCGGCAGCCCGCAAGATTGTTGACCGAGCTCGTACATGGCGCCAGGCCGGTCGCCCTCGGCACCATGCCTGGACCGGCTGCGCCGTCTCCCCGACGGGGCGGCTGTCCGGCAGGGCAGGAGGGAGGCGTTCTGCTCGCCGGCCGGCTCGAGGCGCGGGTCGACGGCGAGGTGCGCACGCTCGAGCGGGGCGACGTCGCCTTGTTCGACGCCGCGCACCCGCACGAGCTCTTCAACCCGGGGCCGGAGCCGGCGGAGCTGCTCTGGTTCCGGCTAGACGGGACCGACGACTGAGCGCGGACGGGCCGATCGACCGGGTGCCGACCGGGGCCCGGGAGGGTGAGGGAGATGGGGGAGGGCCGGCCGGGGCACCGGCAGCTCGAGCCGCGCCGCCTGGCGGTACGTGCGGTGGTCGTGGCGCTCGTCGTCGCCTTGGCGGCGTGCCGTGCTCCCGCGGCTTCCATCGACTTTCCGGTCGCGCCGGGCACGTTCGATGCCGAGGTCGCGCCGCCCTGGCGTTTTGCCCATCTGCTGACCGCGCGCCCCGTCACATCGCGCATCCTCCATGTCGAAGCCGCTCTACGGCTGGCGTCGCACGGCGAACTCGCGCGCCGCGGTGACGACCCGCGTCTCGCCGCGCTCGAGGGCGCCGCGCTGCGGTCGCTGGAGCTCGATCTGGCCTACGGCCTGGGAGCGGGACTGTCGTTTCGCAGCCGCCTGCGCTGGTGGTCGTTCGAGGCGGGCCAGGGCCAGCTCGAGGGCGGACCGGGTGGTCCGGGTGATCTCGACCTGGCCGTCGCCCTGACGCCGGATCTCGGCGATCGGCTCGCCGCCCGCGTCGAGGGCGGGATGACTCTCGCCACCGGATCGGACCGGCGCTACAGGCCAGCACTCGCGAGTGCCTTCCGGCCCTACTCGGTCGGCGACAACGAGCCGTTCCTGGGGGGCTCGGTGCGCCTGCGGTTGAGCCGCACCGGGGCCCCGGTGGCGATCGACCTGCACGGCGCGGCCCACTACCAGTGGCGGGCGGCGCCACGGTCGGGCGAGGCGTTCGTGCCCTACCCCGACCGCTTGCCGCTGGTCAGCCTGGAGACCGGTGGTCAGGCGCTGGATCGTCTGGAGCTGTCGGCCGCACTGAGCTTCACACACGGCTCGACGGTGCTCGTGTCGGCGCTCGACTGGCCGCTGCTGCGTGGCGCCGGCTCGTTGCTGGCCGGCCAGGAGGCGCCGCGCGTCATCAGTCAGGGGGTCCGCACGGGCATCGGCGGTCACCTGGAGGCCGGGATGGAGCTGGCCTTCACGTTCGCCAGCGATGCCGCGCCGACCGCCTTCGATCCGATCGCCGCCTACCCGGAGTGGTCGCTCCGCGTCGGCGTCTCATTCGAGATGGTGCCGATTGACGGTGACCGGGACGGCGACGGCATCGGCGATCGCGCCGATCGCTGCCCGACGATGCCGGAGGATCGCGACGGATACGACGATCGTGACGGCTGTCCGGACCCGGACAACGATGGCGATGGAATCGTGGACGCGCGGGACGTCTGCCCCAACGAGCCCGAGGATGCCGACGGCTTCGAGGATCTCGATGGGTGCCCGGACCCGGACAATGACGAGGACGGCATCGACGACGCGCGCGACGACTGCCCGGACGCCGCGGAGGACGTGGACGGCTTCGAGGACGATGACGGTTGCCCGGACCCGGACAATGACGAGGACGGCATCGCCGACGGGGTGGACGCCTGTCCCGACGATGCCGAGGACATCGACGGCGACGCCGATGACGACGGCTGTCCGGATTGAGGTGCGGGGCGGTGCCGCAGGACGCTCAACCCTGCTTGCCGTGCCCCGAGGTGTCGTCCGCGGCGCCCGGGCCGGCGGCCTCACCGCGACCTGATGTCGACGCCCGGCGCTTCGCCTCTTCCCAGAGGGCGTCCATCTCGGCCAGCGTCGCTTCGGCCGGGGTGCGTCCGACCGCGTCGAGGCGGGCCTCGATGTGGCGGAAGCGCTCGATGAAGCGGCGGATCGTGCCGCGCAGCGCCGCTTCCGGGTCGACCGCCAGGAAGCGGGCGACGTTCACCAGCGCGAACAGCACATCGCCGAGCTCCTCGCGGACCCGAGCCGTGTCCGGCGACGCGGGGACACCCGGGTCGCATCGATCGAGCTCCGCGCGCAGCTCGGCAATCTCCTCCTCGACCTTGTCGAGAACCTCGCCGACCTGCTGCCAGTCGAAACCCACGGCGCTTGCCTTCTCCTGCACGCGATAGGCTCCGGTCAACGCCGGCAGGGCCGGGAGCCGCCCGTCGAGCACCGAGCGCCGCCCGCTCTTCTCGCGCTGCTTGATCTCCTCCCACTGGCGGGCGGCACCGCCGGAGTCGAGCTGGCGGGTCCGTGCGAAGACGTGCGGGTGGCGTGCGATCATCTTGCGGACGTGGTGCTCGAGCGCCGACGCAGGAGCGAAGCGACCCTCTTCGCGTGCGATCTCCATGCAGAAGACGAGCAGGAAGACGAGGTCGCCCAGCTCCTCGCGCAGATCGGTGTCGTCACCGCGCTCGACGGCGTCGATGACCTCGTAGGTCTCCTCGATCAGGTAGGGCGTCATCGACCCGAGCGTCTGCTCGCGATCCCAGGGACAGCCATCGGGGGCCCTGAGGCGCCGGATGAGGCCGAGGAGCTGTGCGAAGGCGAGCGCCTCCTCGTCGGTGGCCGCCGGCAGGTCGTCGGGGATGCGTGGCGCGTCGTTGCGGGCGCCTTCGTGGCGGGTCGGGTGCTCGTCGGGCTGGCTCATGGGGAGAGCACGCTAGCACGTCCCGCAACCGGCAGCAACGCCGGCCGGAGCGTGACGCATGCGGCGGTGGGTGCTGCCGGGTGGCGCCGCGTACTCTTGTCTCCGGGCCGGAGCTGTGCTATTGACCTGGGGCGTGCACCGTGCCTCGCTATTTCCGGGACAGGTCATGCAGTCGATCGAATTTCCTACCTGGGCCGAGATCGATCTCGACAATCTGCGCGCCAACCTGCTCGCCATTCGCCGCCACATCGGCGGACGGCGGATCCTGCTCGTGGTCAAGGCCGACGCCTACGGCCACGGGGCGGTGGTCGTGGCCACCGAGGCCATGCGGTGCGGCATCGACATGCTCGGTGTGGCGACCGTGCACGAGGGCGCCCAGCTGCGCCGTGCCGGGATCATGGCGCCGGTCCTCGTTCTCAGCCCATGCCTGCGGGGCGAGGTGGAGGAGATCGTGCGCTACGGTCTGCGGTGCACGATCTCGAGTCCGGAGTTCCTCGATCGCTTGGCACGCGAGTGCGAGCTGGCGTCAGTGATCCTGCCGGTGCAGATGGAGGTCGACACCGGCATGGGGCGGAGTGGCGTGGCGCCGGAAGCGGTGCCCGAGCTGATCGAGGCCATCCGCGGCCACGCGCGGCTGCGGCTCGAGGGACTGTACACCCACTTCCCGGATGCCGACGCTGCCGACCTCGACCTTGCCCGCCGACAGCTCGAACGCTTCCTGGCGCTCGTCGCCAGTCTCGAGGCCGAGGGCCGGCGTCCCGAGCTCCTGCACGCTGCCAACTCGGCCGGTCTGGTCAACCTGCCGGCGGCTCACCTCGACATGGTGCGTCCCGGCCTCCTGGCCTACGGGCTGCGGCCGGGCGGCCCGGCGGTCGGTGCCACCAGGAAGGCGGCGCCGCCGGCACCCGCCACCGTGCCCGACGTCACGGCCAGCGGCGCCCCGCCGGTGGTACCGGTGATGGCCTTCTGCGCGCGCCTCTTGCAGATCCGCGACCTGCCGCGTGGTGCGAGCATCAGCTACGGGCGCACGTTCGTGGCGCCGCGCCCGATGCGAATCGGCGTCGTGGCGGCCGGATACGGGCACGGACTCGGGCTCGAGATGTCGGGCCGCGGTCTTCTCCTGGTGCGCGGGGGACGCGTGCCGATCCTGGGTCGCGTGACGATGGACATGACGATGGTCGACCTGACGGATCGCCCCGACGTGCAGCCGGAGGACGAGGTGATCATCTTCGGACGCCGCGGCGACGCCATGATCCACCTCGAGGAGGTGGCGGCCTGGTGCGGCACCATTCCCTACGAGATCATGTGCTCGATCGGCAAGCGCGTGCCGCGTGTCTACGTCGAGGCGGGTCGCACCGTGCAGATCACCACGCTGATCGGGGAGCGACGGCGACGTGCATCGGACGAGCCGGCGGCCGTGCCGATCCCGGCGCCGGCGCTGCGTGCGCCGGGCTCCTGATCGCGCCCCTCACTCGAGCCGTAGCCTGTCGCCGCTGGCGCGGCTCTCCTCCAGGCGATCGAGCTCGCGTAGGTCCTGGATGTCGGCATCGAGGCGATCGGTCCCGCCGCGGGTGTGGAAGCTGCAGAGGCCCTCGGGCTCGGTGCCGCGCTTGAAGATCTCCTCGTAGGTCTCGGGGCAGGTCTCGCGGGCGAGCATGCCTGACTCGCTACAGACCGTGCGCTTGACGATGCCGGGCGGGATCGGAAAGTCGAGAGCCGGGGAGTCGCGGGTCGCCTCGATCATGTAACTGGTCCAGATGGGCAGCGCCACGCGGGCCCCTTCCATCTTCTCGCCGATCGGCTCGTAGTCGTCGAACCCGACCCAGACGCCGGTGACGATCTCCGGTGTGAAGCCGATGAACCAGCCATCGGTGAAGTCGTCGGTGGTGCCCGTCTTGCCGCCGGCCGGCAGCCGGAAACCGCGATGGCGTGCCCCCTGCCCGGTACCGGAGTCGAGGACGCTCTCGAGCATGGACGTCAGGATGGCAGCGGTCTCGGGGCTGAGCACCTCCTCCTGACGCGGCGTGTTGATCTCGAGCACCTCGCCATTGCGGTCCTCGACACGCAGGATGTAAAGCGGATCGGTGCGGATGCCATGATTGGCGAACGGGGTATAGGCGGTGGTGAGCTCCTTGAGCGTCACGACGCTCGAGCCCAGGGCCACCGACAGGACGTTCTCGATCGGACTCTCGATTCCCATGCGGCGCGCGTAGCCCGCGACGACCGAGACACCGACCTTGCGGAGCAGCTTGATGGCCGGGATGTTGATCGACTTCTTGAGCGCGAAGCGGAGCGTCATCGGACCGAGGAAGGTCTGGTTGTAGTTGGCGGGCCGGTACTCGTCGTCCTCGGTCTTTCCCTGAAAGATGACCGGCGTGTCGAGCACGATGTCCGAGGCGCGGAAGCCGTTGTCGATGGCGGCCACGTAGATGAATGGCTTGAATGCCGAGCCCGGCTGACGGTGGGCCTGGGTGACGCGATTCCAGGCGCTCTCCGCGAAGCTGCGGCCACCGACCAGGGCGTGCACGTACCCGGTGCGGGCATCCATCGACAGGAGAGCGCCCTGCAGGTAGGCGACCTCGGGCGCCGGTTCGTCGCTCGCCAGCGCGGCGTCGCGCTCCTCCTGGAAGGCGGCGCGGGTCTGCGGCGGATGGAGGCGCTCCTCGAGCGTCGCCAGGTGCTCTTCCAGCGCCTCCTCGGCATGGCGCTGGAGCTCGAGATCGAGCGTCGTGTGGACGGTGAGTCCGCCTTCATAGAGCTGCTCGGCGCCGTAGCGCTCCTGCAGATGCTGACGCACCATCTCGACGAAGTACGGTGCCACCGAGGCGGAGCGGGTTCGCTCGACGATCCCGAGCTCGGTGGCGACCGCCTCCTCGTACGCCGCCTGGTCGATGGCACCGATCTGCAGCATCGCACGCAGCACGTGGTCCCGTCGGCGACGGGCATCTTCCGGATGCCGCCGCGGATTGAAGACCGCCGGGTTGCCCGGGATGCCGGCCAGCAGCGCACACTCGTTGAGTTCGAGCTCGGTCGCGTCCTTGTCGAAGAAGTGGCGCGCAGCCGCCTGGATGCCATAGACCCCCTCGCCGTAGTAGACCTGGTTCAGGTACATGGCGAGGATCTCGTCCTTCGAGTACATGCGCTCGATACGCACGGCGAGCAGCGCGTCGAGGATCTTGCGACTCCACGTGCGCTCGTGGGTCAGGAACATGCCGCGTGCCAGCTGCTGGGTGATCGTCGACCCGCCCTGGCGCAGCTCGCCAGCGCGCAGGTTCTCGACCGCGGCGCGCATGATGCCGAGGAGATCGACACCCCAGTGCTGGTAGAACTTGCGATCCTCGGTGGCGATGACGCCCTCGATCAGCGGGGCTGGCATCTTGCGGAGCGGGATCAGGACGCGGTTCTCGCGGAAGAACTCGTGGATCACGTCGCCGTGGCGGTCGAGGACGAGGGTCTTGAGGGGAGGCCGGATGTCGGTCAGGCGGTAGGGCGACGGGATGCGGCGGTCTGCCCAGCGTAGCAGCGACCAGGTGCTACCAATGGCGATGAAGACCGCGATCGTGGCGACCGGGATCAGATACCGGCGAGCGGCCGGATGGATCTTGGCGAGCATCGTGGCGTCGTCGCTCCTGGCGGCACGAGAAGGCCCCCGGCGGTGAGGCACGGACGGACCGCCTGGCGCCAGCCGCCCCACCGTAGGGGCCGTCGCCGGCCCAAGTCAAGGCCGCCGTGCAGCCCCGCCACCTCCCGATGGCGGCGGTAACCGCCAGACGAGCCGTGAGATAGGACCGGGTGACCGGCGCCCGGGGGCGAGCCCGGAGGCGGTCGATGGGGGACGGTCGCCCCCCCGAGGGGACTGATCGACCATCCGAAAAAACTGCTTGACCGTTGAGGCTGGCGGCCTTAGCCTCCGCGTCCGCCCAAGATGGTGACCGGCTGTGAGTGCCGAGGGGGCTGGAGGACGAGGATCTGGAGGGGGTGCGGCGCCGCGTGACGGCCCACCGCCCCTGCCGTGACCGCTCGCTCCACCCGCAGCCCAGGATTCAGGTCGCCATGTTTGGGGATGCCCGGGTACCCGCACTGGACGATTTTCGTCCTTGACCTGGATTCAAGTGCGTTGGTACCTTGACTTTTTGCCGGTGGCGCCGGTTCCGGTGCCGCCTGGCCGACGATCTTTGAAATTCGAATAGCGCAGACGGTCCGCCTGGGTCTAGCGTGGTGCTGGCCCGTCAGGTGGACGTCAACCGCAAGGTTGGTCAGTCAACCTGCGGGTTTTGAACCTTGCCAAACTCTGGCTCTGCCCCTCGGGGCGGGGCCTGCTGAATGGCACCGTTTTCTACAACGGAGAGTTTGATCCTGGCTCAGAACGAACGTTGGCGGCGTGGATTAGGCATGCAAGTCGAGCGAGAAAGCCACCTTCGGGTGGTGAGTAGAGCGGCGAACGGGTGAGTAACGCGTGGGAAACCTGCCCTCGAGTGGGGAATAACACTTCTAACGGAGTGCTAATACCGCATGAC
>JASFRE010000057.1:0-13085 GCA_050115055.1 Candidatus Eiseniibacteriota bacterium
GCCGCGGACTTCGACGACGCCATCTCCTGGCGCCCGCGAGCCGCCGGCGGCGCCGAGGTCGGCATCCACATCGCCGACGTGTCGTACTTCGTGGAGCGCGGCGACGCGCTCGACGTCGAGGCGCTCGAGCGCGGCACCAGCGTCTACCTTCCGGGCCTCGTCCTGCCGATGCTGCCGCCGGCGCTGTCCGCCGGTGCTGCCAGTCTGGTCCCGGAGGCCGAGCGGGCCGCGGTCTCGGTGCTGGTCGAGATCGACGCCGCCGGGCGACCGTGCCAGTGGCGCCTCGAGCGGAGCCTGATCCGCAGTCGCAAGCGCCTGACCTATGGCGAGGTCGAGAAACGGCTTGCGGCGGCACGGGAGGCCCCGGCCGCCGACCCGCGCCCCACCCCCGGCGACGCCCCCGCCGACTGGCGGCTGGTCATCTCCGGCGCCGCCGCGGTGGCGGCAACGCTGCGCGCGCGCCGCATCGCGGCCGGTGGCCTCCATCTCGAGGTGCCCGATCACGAGGTGGAGCTCGACGCCGCGGGCCACCCCCGGAACATCGTGCAGCGGGTGCAGGGTGCCGCCCACGCGCTGGTCGAGGAGCACATGCTGCTCGCCAACCGGCTGGTCGGGCGCTGGGCGCGCGACGCCGAGCTGCCGATTCTGTTCCGGGTGCACGAGCGTCCGCGCTGGGAACGACTGCTCGAGCTCAGGATGGTGCTCGAGGAGATGGGCCTCGCGGTCGGCGATCGCGACCTGGCATCGCCGGCCGTGCTCGCGGCCCTGATCGAGGAGGCGCGCGCCCGCGACCTGGCAGACCTCGCGTCGCGGTCGGTGCTGCGCGCGCTCGAGAAGGCCTGCTATGCCAGCGAGGACCACGGCCACTACGGGCTGGGCATCAGCGGCTACTGTCACTTCACCTCCCCGATCCGCCGCTATCCCGACCTCCACACCCACCGGGTGCTGCTCGCCGCCACGGCCGCGCTCGGCGGGGCCGACGAAGCAGCACGGCGGGCGCCCGAGGCCAACCGGCTGCTGCGGCCGGTCCGCACGCGCTTCTCGGTCGAGCAGGAACGCCTGGCCGAGCAGACCTCCGGGCGTGAGCGCGAGGCCCAGCAGGCCGAGCGGCTGGCGATCCGGCTGGCCTGCCTGCGTCTGCTGGCCGACCGCCTCGGTACCGTGGTGCGCGGACGTGTCGCCGAGGTGAGCGGTGCCGGGCTGACCGTGCTGCTCGACGAGCTGCCGGTCGAGGGCTGGGTGGCACGCGAGCGACTGCCACGCGACCGCTACGATCTCGGGCGCCGCGGCCACTCGCTCGAGGGACGCCGGAGTGGGGAGGTCTTCGCGATCGGACAGCGGCTGCAGGTGCAGATCGAGCGCGTCTCCATCGTCGAGCGCGAGCTCGAGCTCGGGATCGTCGGCGGTGCGCAGGCTTCTGGCGCCTGATGCGCCGGATCGCCAAAGCGGAGGGCGCGCGACGCCCGGTGTGTCCGGTGCGATGCCCATCGGCCGTTGCATCGCCGCCGGCGCGTTGTATGCTAGCCAGCGCCTGGCTCCAACCGTCCATCGCGTGCAGGCGTGGGGGCGCCCGGGTGGGGGCGCCGTCGCGGAGCGCTGGAGACAACCGGGCAGGAGGAGGTTCCGCATGAGCACCGGCAAGGAGCGTCGTCAGAGTCGCCGCGTGACCACCGATCTCGAGCTGACCGTCGCCGGTCTCGATCAGCAGTCGGTCGCGGCGCGCACCGTCAACCTCTCCGCCGGTGGTGCCTACCTGGTGGTCGAGCGGCCGCTGGCGCCGCTCGCCAAGCTGGAGCTCACCATCGAGCTGCCGCCGCTGGCCGATGCCGAGGAACGCGATCAGGCAGCCGGTCGGCCGACCCGCTTCCCGGTGGAGGCGGTCGTGGTGCACAGCGAGCCCGTCCCGGACAGCCCGGGGGCTCACCGGGTCGGGGTCGCCTTCATGAGCATGAGCCCTGCGGCACGGCGCCATCTCGAGGACTACATCGACTGGCGGCTGACCCGATCGCTCCTGGAGAGCGCCGAGCGAACGCCGGCCGAGTAGAGGGGCCTGGCCCGGTGCCGGGCCCCTCACCAGGCCCCGTTTTGACCGGAACCTGGCGCCATCCGATACTGTTACGATGCTCTAGGACGCCCGTCGCCGCTCATGCCCGTGCCGGTCGCCGGACCGGCGCGTCGGCCCGCCGCTCGCGCGATCACCATCGCTGGGTGGCGCCCCGGTGGCGCACCACCCCGGAGCGTCCGACGTCGCAGCCCACCCGTTCGGGAGGATGAGCTACCTTGAAGCCACGAGCGCTCCGTTCCCGTCGAGCGGGACCGTCGACCCGTTGCCGGCGTGCGCCGGCAGGCGCGGTCCTCGCACTGCTCGCCGCCTCCTCGCTGCTCCAGCCCGCGACCGGCCTCGCGGTCGACAAGTACGCCGCCGAGTTCCTGAAGATCCCGGTCGGCGCCCGTGCCATCGGCATGGGCGGCGCGTTCAGCGCGCTGGCCGACGACGCCACCGCGGTCTACTGGAATCCGGCCGGCCTCATCTTCGAGAGCCGCCGGCAGATCTGGGCCGAGCACGCCGAGCAGTTCGGTGACATCGCCAACCACGACTTCCTCGCCTTCTCGCAGCCGCTGAACGCGACGCGTGGTGGCGACCTGCAGGCGATCGGGCTCGGCTTCATCCGCTCCGCAGTCGACGACATCCTCGTTGACTCGCTCGACCCGTCGAGGCTCGTACCGGACGAGCACTTCATCGATGCCAACGGCAACGAGACCTGGGATCCCGGCGAGACGCTGCTCACCGCCAACATCCCGTTCGAGCTCGACTCGGTGTCCGAGATGGCCTTCATGTTCTCCTATGCGCGCACCATCGGCGAGAAGCTGGCGCTCGGCGGCACGGTGAAGGTGATTCGCCAGTCGCTGCCGGACAACGCGTCGTTCGGAGTCGGGGCGGACGTCGGCGCCATGTACATGCCGACGCCCACCATCTCGGCGAGCCTTCGTGTCAGCGACGTGACCACGACCTACCTGTCCTGGGACTCGGGCAACCGGGAGGTACTGGCCCCGTCGGTGACGCTCGGGATGCAGTACACGCGCGCCTTCGCACCGCTGCGCGGCGTCGTCACCGTCGCCGGCGACATGGACATGACCTTCGACAACCGCAAGACGGCCAGCGGCGTCTCCTACGGTGAGACGGTGCTCGGCAGCGATTTCCACGGCGGCATCGAGTACTGGTATGCACAGCGTCTGGCACTGCGCTTCGGCGCCACCACCAACGCGCTGACCGGCGGTGCCGGCTTCCGCTACCGGAGTTTCGGCGTCGACTACGCCTTCATCGGCGATCATCCGGACCTCGACGCCACCCATCGCATCGGTGGCTCGTACAGCTTCTAGACGCCGATCCGGACCGGTGCCAGGTGGTCCGGGCGCTGCGCTTGAGGATCTGTCTTGGAACTGACGCTGAATGGCGAGCAGCGCGAGCTGCCCGATGGGCTCAGTGCGCTCGAGCTCCTGGAACATCTCGGACTGCGGCGCGACACCGTCGTCGTCGAGCGCAACGAATCGATCATCCCGCGCGACGAGCTCGAGCAGATCGAGCTCGCCTCCGGCGATGTCATCGAGATCATCCAAATGATCGCCGGTGGCTGACGCCTCGATCGCTGTCCGGCCCCGACCGCATCCTGCGGCCCTTCGACCTGCAGCTGCCGTCTGGCAGGCCGTGTTCGGTCCCCCTCGGGGCCCCTCTGGACACCCTCGCCGACCCCGCCCGTTATTCATAACTCGTTGATCAGCAGGAAGATGTGGCGTTGACATGGGTTGACGCCAGATGGTGGGCAATGCTACGATGCGGGCGGTTTCGATCTCGAGCGCGAGGAGCGATCCATGGATGGAACACTGGCCTTCGGAGATCATCGGTTCACGTCTCGTCTGATCGTCGGGACCGGCAAGTACACCTCCCCGGAGATCATGCGCGAGGCCATCGCCGCCAGCGGCGCGGAGATGGTGACCGTCGCCATCGGCCGCGTCGACCTCAGTGCACGCGGCTCGGACACCCTGCTCGATCAGCTCGACTGGACCCGGTACACGATCCTGCCGAACACGGCCGGCGCCTATTCGGCCCGTGAGGCGATTCGCATCGCCAACCTCGCCCGGGCCGCCGAGCTCGGAGAACTGATCAAGCTCGAGGTGATCGGCGATCGGTCGACGTTGATGCCCGACACCGCCGAGCTCCTGATCGCCACCGAGGAGCTGGTGCGGGACGGCTTCACGGTGCTCCCATACACCAACGACGATCCGATCATGGCGCGCCGGCTGGAAGAGGCCGGGGCGGCCGCGATCATGCCGCTCGCGTCGCCGATCGGCTCGGGACTCGGCATCCTGAATCCTCTCAACATCGAGCTTCTGCGCAGCAAGGTGTCGGTGCCGGTGATCGTCGACGCCGGAGTCGGTACGGCCTCGGACGCGGCCATCGCCATGGAGCTGGGGGTGGACGGCATCCTCATGAACTCCGGGATCGCCCTGGCTCGGGATCCGGTGCGCATGGGCGAGGCAATGCGACTGGCCGTCCAGGCTGGACGCCTGGCCTACGAGGCGGGACGCATGGCGCGGGGAGAGCTCGGCGCGACCACTAGCGCCGGCGCCGGGGTGGGGCAGCCCATGGCGGCGGCCAGCTCCTAGTGCCGTCGGCTCGAGCTCCTCGGACCGCCGGCCAGCACGGCGTGACGCTGGCCGCGGAACGGCTCGGTGCGATTCGATGCTGATCGTGGTCAGTGACGGCAGGGGCGAGGCGCGACCCATCGACTCGGTCGCGGCGGCAGCCGCCGCCGGTGGCGCATGGGCATTCCTGCTGCGCGAGCCGCGGCTGGGCGGAGCGGCGTTGCTGGCAACCGCCCGCCGTCTGCGCGCGGCCCATCCTGGGCTCCGTCTCGTGGTGAGCGACCGGGCGGATGTGGCGCTGGCGGCCGGGGCCCATGGCGTCCAGCTCGGCGAGCGCGGGCTCCCCGCGGCGCGGGTGCGGCACTGGTGCGGTGCGCGGCTGGCGATCGGGCGCTCGGTGCATGACGCTGTCGGCGCCGGCCGCGCGGCCCGCGACGGCGCCGCCTGGGCGCTCTTCGGTCACGTGTTCGAGAGCGCGTCGAAACCGGGTCTGGCGCCGGCCGGGGTGGCCAGTCTCCGCGCGGCGGTCGCCGCAGCGGCCTGCCCGGTGCTGGCGCTGGGCGGCATCACGCCGGCGCGCGTCGCCCCGGTGGTGGCCGCGGGTGCGGCCGGCGTCGCGGTGCTGGGCGCGGTCTGCGGTGCGGACGATCCGCACCGCGCGGTGGTGGAGCTGGTCGAGGCGCTGCGCGCTGCGGGGCGGCCGGCCGGTGCCGCGGGCAGCCGCGTCGCGGTCGCCCGGGGCGGGGAGGGCTGACGTGCGACGGGTGCTCGCGATGATCCTGGCCGGGGGGCAGGGGGCGGGCCTCGGCGTCCTGACACGCCACCGCCCGGCCGCCGCGATGCCGTTCGGCGGCAAGTACCGCGTCATCGACTTCAGCCTCTCGAACTGCGTCAACTCCGAGATCTCGAACGTCGCGGTCCTCACCCAGTACGCACCCACCTCGCTGAACGAGCACATCCGCACCGGCCGGCCCTGGGACCTCGATCGTCGCGAGGGCGGTGTGCGCCTCCTGCAACCCTACGCGCGGCGCGAACGGCTGCGCTGGTACCGGGGCACGGCCGACGCCATCGCCCAGAACCTGAACGTCATCTTCGATTGCGGTGCGCACTGGGTGCTCGTCCTCTCCGGCGATCAGGTCTACAAGATGGACTACGCCGAGCTTGTCTGGGCGCACCAGAAATCCGGTTGCCCGGTGACCATGACCGTGCGCGAGGTCTCCCGGTCCGAGGGGCACCGCTTCGGGATCGCCGAGGTCGACGCGGGCATGCGGCTCACGAGCTACGAAGAGAAGCCGCGACAGCCACGCGGGACACTGGCCAACCTCGGCGTCTACATCTTCGACACCGAGTTCCTCCTCCGGTACCTGATCGAGAGTGACGAATGCGTCGATCTCGTCGCCGACCTCATCGAGCCGGCGCTGGATGCCGGGGTTCCGATCCACTGCGACCAGTTCCACGGCTACTGGGACGACATCGGCACCATCGACTCCTACTTCCGATCGAACATGGAACTCCTGGCGGCGCGACCACGCTTCAACCTGGCCGATCCCGACTGGCGCATCTTCACACCCTCGGAGGAGCGCCCGCCGGTCAAGGTCCTGACAGGCGCCACGGTCGAGCGCTCGCTGGTCGCCAACGGTGCCATCGTGCGCGGCACGGTACGCGACTCGATCCTCTTCCCGGGAGCGGTCGTCGAGCAGGGAGCGTCGGTCTCGAGCTCGATCATCATGGCCGACTCACACATCGAGACGGGTGCACGCATCGATCTCGCCATCCTCGACAAGCAGGTGCGGGTGGGAGAGGGCGCGGTGATCGGGCAGGACACGGGGGCCGATGGCGCGGGCGATGCGCGGCGCTCCAACATCGTCGTCATCGGCAGGCAGGCCACGGTCCCGGCGGCGTGCCACATCGGCCGGCGGTGCGTCATCGACATCGGAACCCGGGCCGAGGACTTCGCCTCCGACGTGATCGAGGCCGGGTCGACGATCGGCGCGATCGGGACGTGACGAGCGCCGCGGCGGTGCGGGACGGGTCGCCGACCGGGGTGGCCGGAGGGAGACGAGGATGCCGTTACGCTACGCGATGATCCTGGCCGGTGGGGTCGGCAGCCGCCTCTGCGTCCTGTCCGACAAGCGCGCCAAGCCGGCGGTGCCATTCGCCGGCAAGTACCGCATCATCGACTTCACGCTCTCCAACTGCGTCAACTCCGGATTGACCGACATCGCCATCCTGACCCAGTACAAGCCGGCCTCGTTGAACCGCCACATCGGTATCGGCAAGCCCTGGGACCTCGACCGGCGCCTCGGAGGTGTTCGGCTCCTGCAACCCTACCTCGGCTGGGAGGCCAAGGACTGGTATCGCGGCACCGCCGATGCCGTCCACCAGAACATCGAGGAGGTGCGCAGGCGGCAGCTCACCGACGTCCTGATCCTCTCCGGCGACCACGTCTACAAGATGGACTACCACGCGATGTACGAGTTTCACGTCGAGCGCCGTGCCGACGCCACGCTCGGCGTGATCCCGGTCCCGTGGGAGGAGACTCACAAGTTCGGCATCGTCGAGACCGACCCTTCGGGACGGGTCAGCGGCTTCGTCGAGAAGCCGGACCAGCGACCGCGCACGAACACCGCGTCGATGGGGGTCTACCTGTTCAGGGCCGGGCTCCTGGTCGATGCCCTTGAACGCGACGCCGCTCGTCCCGACTCGAGTCACGACTTCGGGAAGGACGTGATCCCAGCCCTCCTCGATCGCCGTCTCTTCGCCTACCGCTTCGACGGCTACTGGCAGGATATCGGGACCCTCGATTCCTACTATGAGGCGAACCTCGCACTGACCACCGATCCGTCGCCGGTCGACCTCTACGAGCCGGATCGCGCCGTGCACACCGAGGACACCTTCCACCAGCCGGTCAAGTTCGTCGGCAATGGCGCCGCCGCCGGCAGCCTGCTCTCGAACGGCTGCATCATCTACGGCACGGTGGTGAACTCCGTCCTGTCCCCCGGCGTGGTCGTCGAGCGCCGCGCCGTGGTCGAGAACTCCATCGTCTTCAACGACGCCTGGATCGGCCCGGACAGCCACCTCGACCGGGTCATTCTTGACAAGAACGTGCATGTCGGCCGGGGCTGCCGGCTCGGCGTCGGCCCGCTCGACACCACCCCCAACCGTCGCTGTCCGGACCACCTGCGAACCGGTCTGTCCATCGTCGGCAAGAACACGCGACTGCCGGAGGGGCTCCGGATCGGACGCAACGTGCGCATTGGCAGCGAGGTGCACGAATCCCACTTCCGCGACGGCGTCTTGACGGACGGCGGCTCCATCGAGATCCCGAACGAGCCGAGCCACTGAGCGGCATCGTCTCCGCGCCGGTCGTTGCCACGCCACGCCAGTGCTGCTTCGTGCTGAGACAGTCATGCACCGCCCGCACCGCCTTGCAGGCGCTCAAGGGCGGCCTTCCTCCGCTCGATAAACGGAGTTGAGGGCAGGCCGTCCGTTCGCCATCCCGTCGTCCAGGATACGAACCCGCAAGGCGCACCGGCTCCGGACGCTGGCCGCGTGCTCGACCCTGGACGCGACATCGCATGAGGAGGCCTCATGCCGGTCCCGCGTGACCACGCCATCGCCAATCACATTCGCACGATCCTGTACCGTCACTGGGTCGACGTCGCGCACCTCGACTTCGGCAGTGTGAACGGCGTCGTCTATGTCCGTGGCGAGCTCGAACGCACACCGGGCTATCCGGCCAGCCGCCGCGCCGAGGAGCCCGACCGGGACACGCTCGTGCAGCTGCTCGAGCGTGACCTCCGGGCGATTCCGGGCGTCAAGGACGTGAGCTTCGTACTGCAGGGTCTCGAGCACGGGGGAGATCATTGGGACGATCAGCCGATCCGGACGGCGTGACGATGCCTCGCGTCGACCTGTTCGTCGATGGATACGAGGAGGCCCTGCAGACCCTGACGCTGCAGGCCGAGCGTCATCCCGGGTACGCGGATGCGCAGCACCGGCTGGGACTGCTCCACTACCTGGCCGGGGCGCCCGAGCGGGCGGTCGAGTTCCACGAGCGTGCGCTCGCCGTGAACCCGGCCTACGCCGCCGCGCGCTCCGCCCTGGGCTACGCCTACGCCGCGCTCGGCGATCTCGAGCGCGCGATGCGGCACTGGCGTGAGCACGCCGACTCGCCGGTCGGTTCCGAGCACCCCGGACCACGCCTCGATCTGGCGATCGCCGAGGGTCGTCGAGGCATGGCGCGGCAAGGCCTGGCGGAGCTCGATCGTCTGACAGCGGGCGGTCGTCATGCTGCGCTGATCGAACGGGAACGCGTGTTGCTGCTCCTCCTGGCCGGCGACGCGGCGCAGGCCAGCCGGCACCTGGCAACGCTGCGCGAGCTGAGCCCCTACTTCCAGGCCTACTTCGCGGCACACGGTTTGACGACGAGCGGACACGTCGCCGGTGAGCGCGTGGCGACGTTCCTGGCCGAGCGCGAGATCAACCACAACCTGGCCGAGATCCACGCCTATCTCGGGGAGACCTACGCCGCATTCGAGTCGTTTGGTCGCGCGCAGGCGGAACTCGAGGCGGCGCTCGAGTCCGACTTCGACCTGGCGTCGTTCCACGTGCGGATGGGGCGGCTGCAGCGACTGGCGGGCGACGAGCCGGCCTCGGCCCAGGCGTTTCGCGACGCCATCGGCGTCGACGCCAACCACGTGCAGGCGCGGATCGAGCTCGGGCACGAGCTGGCGGCGCTCGGCCACAGCCGTGCCGCGCTCGAGCACTTCAGCGAAGCGGCACGACTGGCACCCGGCTATGCCGACGTGCACTACCAGATCGGTCTGCTGTGGCTCGAGAACGGCGAGCTCGAGGCGAGCCGGGTCGCCTTCGAGCAGGCCCTCGCGGTCAATCCCGACTTCGCGCTGGCCCGCGCCAGTCTGGCCCTTTGCCTGATGCGGAGTGGCGACGACGAGCGGGCCCTGGTCGCCTTCGAGCGCGCCATCACGGATGGACTGCGCTCGGCCGACCTGTTCCTCAGCGTGGCGCGGATCCACATCCGGCTCGGGGACACGGACGCGGCCCTGGCGGCCCTCGAGCGCGGCGTCTCCATTCAACCCGGCTACGCCCCGCTGCACTATCACCTCGGTTGCATCTATCGCGAGATGGGGCGCAAGTCTGAGGCGCTGGAGTCCTGGCGTCGCTTCTTCGAGGCCGCCGACGAGCTGGAGCTCGCGGATCGCCTCGAGCTGTTCCGCGAAGATCTGCGTTCGCCGATCCTGGCCACCTAGTGCCGTCCAAGCGACGGGCACCGCCCCATCTGCCCGCCCGACACGAGGTCCTCGATGCAATCACCTGACTTCGATTCGATCGGACTCCTGCATTCAGGCACGCCCCGCTTTCGGGGCCTCGCCGCCGCTCGCGAACCCGACTGGGTCGCCGAGGTGTCGCCCTCCGGCGGCTACCTGATCGTCGCGACCGCCAGCGGACCTCCGCGCGACGAGCTCCGCGAGCTGGTGCGCGCATTGCACACCGCCCTGGTGGCCGGTGGCCCGCCGGTACCGGCCGCAGCAGGCCGGCCGGTGGCGATCAACCGGGTGGTCGCAACGCTGCGTGCCGCGCACGGCCTGATCCTGCGGGCCGGGGGCGGCGCTCCCGGCGATGGCATCGGCGTCCTCCTGACGTGTGTCATCGGTGACCGCCTGCACGTCGTCCATGCCGGTGGCGCGGTGCGGCTCATGCGAGTCACACCAGGCGGCCGACCGGAGCCGGTCGCCGGCCCCCTGCCGGAGGCGTTTCCGACACGGATCGGCGGCGACGGTCGGGTCCGGATCGAGGTGGCGAGCACCTCGCTCGGCGCCGGCGACCTCTACTGCGCGCTGCCGGTCGTTGGTGCTACCGGTGGCAACGCGGACGAACTCCTGGACAGCCTCGGGCGCTGGGCGAACGGGCCGGCTGGTGCTCAGGAAGGGGCTGGCGATGCCCTTCCCGATGCGACATCGACGCTGGATCTGCCGCCGGCGGCGCTGCCGCCTGCCTTCGCCTGCATCACCGGCGCGTCCGACGTGCGGGATGGGGGCGGCGAGTGGCTGCCGCCCCGGGCGCCCGCGATGCAAGCCGGTGTGCCGGCACCGACGCCAGGGACGGAGTTGGCGCCGGACGCCACCGCCGATTCCGAATCACCCGCGAACGCCGACAGCTGGGATGGCCTGATGCAGGCGGCACGGGCCGCAGTCCACGACATCGCACGGCACGCCGCAGCCGAGATCACCCGTGCGACCGGCAACGAGGCCGAGGCCCCTGCCGGTGCCGTGCCGGCGGCGCCAGCGGGACCAGCGGGACCTGGCATCGATGCGAACGACCTCGATCGGGCGTCCGCGACCGGGCAGGTGCCCACCGCGGCCCCGGGTGCGGACGCATTGGGCGATGCGAGCGACGACCAAGAGGGTGCGATGCCGGGGCCACCACCGATCCCGAGCTGTGCACTGGACGAGACACGGGCCGCGGCGCTCCCGGCCCAGATGCACCCGGATGCGGTGCCACCGCCCCTGCCCGACATCCAGCCGGCGCCTGGGAGCCGCCCGGATGGCGCCGCGTTCAACCCGCCCGCCGATGATCCGGACGACATCCTGCCGGAGTTCCTGCCGTGGAGACCGGCGACGACGGCAGGCGGCGAGGACCCGGACAACGACACGACGCTCGACGAGGAACAGATCGCGCAGGACACCACCGGCGGCGCGTGCGCGCCGGAGCTTGCCTGGGGCTCCGCGGTCCCCTCGGTGCTGCGCGACACGCCGCCAGATGGACACGTCACCTGCGATGCGGAGCACGCATGTGCCGCCGATGACGCGGTGGGGGCACCCGCAGCCACGGACGCTGACGAGGCTGACAGCGGGGTGATCTTTGCACCCGAGGTCGGCACACCCGAGGTCGACGCTGTCGATCTGGCGGGTCGGGTCGCGGGCACCGGCGACGAGCAGGCGGCGATCGACGACCCGGACGAGTCGGTGGGTCGGGAGCACGGGGCGCGCGGCGAGGAGACGGCGGTTGCCGTCCACCCCTGGATCGCGCGCCGCCAGGGTCACCGCCAGCGAGCGGACAGCCACCGCGGTGGCTGGATCGCCATCGGCCTCCTGTCGGCGGCCATCGGTACGGTGGGCGCCCTGGCGGTCACCGGAGGTCTCGAGCGCGTCGTCCGCGCCGTGCCCGGGCTGGGCAACCTCGTCGAGCCCGGCGGCGCGGCGCGCATGACAATACCGCTCGACGCGCCCGTCGTCTTCCCGATCCGCACGCAGCCTGCCGGCGCCGAGCTCGTCGTCGATGGTCAGACGACTGGCCGTCGGACGCCGATCACCGACCTGGAGCTCGCTCCGGGCACGCATGCAGTCGAGCTCCGCCTGGGCGATCTTGGATCCTGGTCGGGGGAGCTCACGGTCCCCGCCGGGATCGCCATCACCGACGGTGCAGAGCTGTTGCTCGCCGGCTCCCTGACCGCCGTCACGGACAAGACCGTCGCCGGGGTCGAGGTCTATCTGGACGACACCCCGCTGGGGCCGGCTCCGGTGAGTCGCGATCGCGTCCCCGCCGGGCAGCATGTGGTCCGCTTCAAGGGACCGGGTGGCTACTCCTGGGCCGAAGAGGTGGTGGTCCGTGTCGACGAGATGGCCGAGGTCACCGCGCGCATGGATGGTGTCGAGAGCTTTGGCCTGGTGACGGTGCGCAGCTACGGGGTCGGCCCCACCGGCAAGTCCTACGTCGACGGCGATCACGTGGTGGTCGATGGAGAGTCGCGGGGTACGACACCGGCCGAGATCCATCTCGAGGCCGGGCGCCACGTCATCGACGTGACGCGTCCCGGGCACGGCGGCGTCAAGCAGGTGGTGGCCGTGATGGCTGGCGACCGACGCTTCGTCGACATCCGACTCGACCGGCTGCCGGCGCTCAGCATCACCCACGAGCCGCCGAGCCGCCTCGCGATCGACGCCACGCCCCTCATGTCGGTGACGCTGTCGGGACAGGGGATCGATCGGCAACGTCGCGTCTACATGCACGTCGAGCTCGATGGCGACTGGCAGCGTCTGCGCATGGGTGCGGTGCCGGGTGCCGACGCGACCTATGTCGTGGCGTTGCCGGTTACGTCTGCGTATGCGGGTGAGGCGGTGCGGTATTACTTCACCTGCGAGGACGCCGCCGGCCAGACTGCGTACACGACGATCTTCTCGGTCCGTGTTCAATAGGTTTGTGCCCCGACGATTGTGTCCCCGGCTGACCGTTGCCGGGCCATGGCCGACCTGCGGGGTGATGCCGTCGACCGTCAGAGCGCGTATCGGAGTGCATGTCGAGTCGGGTTCGGGATCGCCCGGGTCCGGGTCTCCCGCCGGTAGTAGACCGCCAGGCGCTCGGGGAGCCGGACGCGGCTCGGGAAGAGGCGTCGTGCCAGGACCTCGGCCACGGAGAGG
>JASFRE010000058.1:0-13072 GCA_050115055.1 Candidatus Eiseniibacteriota bacterium
GCTCACCCACTTCAACGAGATGCAGGCCGGCTGGTTCTGGAACTGGAACGCGCTGAAGGGCGTGCCGTTCCTGACCATCGGCGCGGTGGTGTTCTTCATCGCGTCGCTGGCCGAGACCAACCGCGTACCGTTCGACCTGCCCGAGGCGGAGCAGGAGCTGGTGGCCGGGTTTCACACCGAGTACTCCGGCATGCGCTTCGCCATGTTCTACCTGGCCGAGTACGCCAACATGTTCCTGGCCTGCGCGGTGGCCGTGCTGGCCTTCCTGGGCGGCAGCCATGCCGGCATCCCGTACCTGGACTTCATCCCGGGGCCGCTGGTGCTGATCGTGAAGACGCTGCTGCTCGTCTTCGTGATGATCTGGCTGCGCTGGACGCTGCCGCGTCTGCGCGTCGATCAGCTCATGCAGCTGTGCTGGAAGTACCTGATCCCGATAGCCTTCTTCAACCTGTTCGGCGTCGGCATCCTGATGCTGATCGCCGGGCGGGCCGGATCGAGCGGCGGCTGACGCCGGGCCGGGTCCAGCGGACCCGGGCCGGGAGTGCCGTGCACGCGAAGTGGTGGAGGCGAAGCGACGCCCCCCGTGGCGAGAAGAGTCCATGAACGCGATCGCACAGTACCTGCACAACATCGTCGACGGCATCGGAACCACCCTGGCGGGCATGCGGGTGACCATGAAGTACCTGCGCTCGCCGGAGACGACGATCCAGTACCCGGACCAGCGGATGCAGATGTTCGATCGCTTCCGGGGACTGCTCCACAACCGGATCGAGGACTGCATCGGCTGCGCGGCCTGCGCGCGGGCCTGCCCCGTCGACTGCATCGTGGTGATCACGCAGAAGGCGTCGAAGGACGTCGACCTGGGGCAGACGCGAGACGGAACGGCGAAGAAGCTGCACGTCTACCAGTTCGACATCGACACGCTGAAGTGCATCTGGTGCAACCTGTGCACCGAGGTCTGTCCGACGGAGTCGCTCACCATGTCGTCGGAGTACGAGGTGGCGAGCTACGATCGCGACGAGTGGCTGCTGCGCTTCGCGACCGAGGAGCCGCCGGCCGACTTCGACCTCGAGGCGGCACGACTCAAGCAGAAGGTGACGAACCCGGTCGAGTACGCCGGCGAGGCCGATCCGCGCAATCTGGAGGTGCCGGCCGGATCGTGGCGCCCCACCAGCGGTGCCGCACTCTACGACTACCTGAACCACCGGCGGGCGGCCATCGCCGAGCAGGAGGCGGCCCGCAAGGCGGCGGCCAAGGCCGCGGCGCCCAAGCCGGCAGCGCCGAAGCCCGCGGCCGCCAAGCCGGAGGCGGCGAAGCCGGCGGCCGCCAAGCCGGAGGCGGCGACACCGGACGCGGCGAAGCCGGAGACTGCGAAGCCGGGGACCGCGAAGCCGGCGACCCCGAAGCCGGCGACCCCGAAGCCGGAAGCCGGCACACCGGGACCGCAGGGTGATGCCGGCGGTGCGCCGGCGCCCGATTCGAAACCCGAGGAGTGAGCGAGGAGCCCGTGGGCGACATCCTCTACAACGGCATCTTCATCGTCTTCGCGGCGGTGACCATCGCCTCGGCATTCGTCGTGGTGACCGCCGCGAACATCGTCCGGGCCGGCTTCGCGCTGATCTTCACCTTCGGCGGCGTCGCGGCCCTCTACGTCTACCTGCACGCCGACTTCATCGCCGCCACCCAGCTCCTGGTCTACGTCGGCGGCATCCTGGTGCTGCTGCTCTTCGGCGTCATGCTGACCCACCGCATCACCTCGGTGGAGCTGCACCAGGGCAATGCACGCGTGATCCGTTCGGCGCTCATCTTCGCCGGTCTGCTCTACGTGCTCTTCACCGTCTACTTCAACACCGAGTGGATGTACCGCGGGGAGCCGGAGACCGGCGGTACGGTGGCGAAGATCGGTCAGGCGTTCATGACCACCCACCTGCTGCCCTTCGAGGTGGCCTCGGTGCTGCTGCTCGCCGCGCTGATCGGGGCGGTGGTGGTGGCGCGCCGGGAGGGCGGGGAATGAGCATTCTCGATCCCAACAGTCTCCTGTCGTACCTCTTCGTCTCGGCGGTCCTGTTCTCGCTCGGCACCTACGGGATCCTGAGCCGTCGCAACGCCGTCTCCGTGCTGATGGCGATCGAGCTGGTCCTCAATTCGGCCAACGTCAACTTCGTGGCCTTCTCCCGGTTCACCGCCCCCGGGATCGACGGCCAGCTGTTCGCGATCTTCGTGATCATCCTCGCCGCCGCCGAGGCGGCGGTGGCCCTGGCCATCGTGCTGGCCATCTACCACAACTTCGGGACGATCGACGTCAACGACATCGATTCGTTGCGCGAGTAGGCATGGACGTGCACTTCCAGACCGAGGTCTTCGCGATCCTCCTGCTGCCGCTGGCGGCCTTCGTGATCCAGATCTTCCTGGGGCGACGGCTGCCGCGCATGGGTGACTGGGTGTCGACCGGTGCGATCCTGGTCTCGCTGCTCCTGTCGCTCCGCATCTTCGCGACGGTGATCATGGGGATCGGTAGCGACCATCTGCCTGATCCCGGTTTCCGTGCCGTTGTCTGGAGCGTCGACTACATCCGGGTCGGCTCGCTACACATCGAGATGGGGATCCTGCTCGACAACCTGGCCGCCTGCATGCTGGTCGTGGTGAGCCTGGTGAGCTCCATGGTGCACCTGTTCTCGATCGGCTACATGCACGGGGACCCGCGCTACTCGCGCTACTTCGCCTATCTATCGCTCTTCAGCTTCTCGATGCTCGGCCTGGTCATCGTCCACAACCTGATCGGTCTCTACGTCTTCTGGGAGCTGGTCGGTCTGACCTCCTACCTGCTCATCGGCTTCTGGTTCGAGAAGCACTCGGCATCGGACGCAGGCAAGAAGGCGTTCCTGACCACGCGCGTCGGCGACGTGGGCATGTTCATCGGCATCCTGATCATCTCCTGGAAGATCGGCGCCTTCACCTACGGCGACGTCTTCCAGGGGATCGCCGACGGCAAGCTGACCGGCACGCTGCTGACGCTGGCCGGGCTGGGGCTGTTCGCGGGCGCGGTCGGCAAGTCCGCGCAGATGCCGCTGCATGTCTGGCTGCCGGACGCCATGGAGGGCCCGACGCCGGTCTCGGCCCTGATCCACGCCGCCACCATGGTGGCGGCCGGCGTCTACCTGGTGGGGCGGCTCTTCCCGGTCTTCACGATCGAGGCGTTCTGGGTGATCGCGCTGGTCGGTGCGATCACCGCCTTCGTCGCCGCGACCATCGCCATCTGCGCTACCGACATCAAGAAGGTGCTGGCCTACTCGACCATCTCCCAGCTCGGCTACATGGTGACCGGCCTCGGCTGCGGCGCCTTCGCCGCCGGCCTCTACCATCTGTGGACGCACGCCTTCTTCAAGGCGCTGCTCTTCCTGGGGTCGGGCAGCGTCATCCACGCCGTCCACACGCAGGAGATGCCGGAGATGGGCGGCCTGCGCCGCAAGATGCCGATCACCTTCGCCACCATGCTGATCGCGACGCTGGCGATCTCGGGGGTGCCGGGGCTGTCGGGCTTCTTCTCGAAGGATGCGATCCTCGCCGGGACCCTGGCCTTCGGCAACGCGTACGGCGGGCTGCGTTACCTGCCGTTCCTGCTGCTGCTGGTCGGGGCGGGCATCACCGCCTTCTACATGTTCCGGCTCATCTTCATGACCTTCGAGGGCAAGCCGCGGGACGAGGAGCGCTACCACCACGCGCACGAGTCGCCGCCGATCATGTCGGGGCCGCTCCTGGTGCTGGCCTTCATGGCCATCTTCTCGGTCGGTATCCCGTTCGTGACCAGCGACTGGTTCCAGGAGCTCATGCCCATGCCGACGCTGGCCGACGCGCCGAGCTACATGGTCGGTGGAGCGGTGGCGGGGGCGCCCGGCGCGGTGGAGCACGGTGCGGCGGTGGAGCATGGTGCAGTGGCGGAGCACGGTGCAGCGGCGCCCGGGGATGAGGCGACGCACGCGGCGGCGGCGGCGCACGGCGAGACCCATGCAGCCGCCGCTCACGGCGGTCATGGCGTGTTCGCCATCACCCACGAGCACGAGCACGCCGCGCACGTCCCGGCGATGCTGCTGTCGATCCTGTTCGCCGGCACCGGGATCCTGGTCTCCTGGCTGACCTACGGCCGGGGCGTGATCTCGGCCGAGGCCTGGGCGCAGCGCCTCAGGCCGCTCTACGTCCTCTTCAAGAACAAGTACTGGTTCGACGAGCTCTACCAGGTCGCCGTCGTGCGTCTGGTGCTCGTCGTGAGTCAGGCGGCTCGGCTCTTCGACATCTACGTCGTCGATGCGCTGGTCAACGGCGCTGGCAAGCTGGGCGCACGCGCCGCCTACCTGGCGGGCGGCATCGATCTCTTCGGCGTCGACGGTCTGGTGAATGGCATCGCCGGCGCCGTGCAGGGCTTTGGCCGCGCGGCCCGGCGGATCCAGACCGGACGCGTGCAGAGTTACATCTACTGCTTCATGGGATTCTTGCTGGTGGTCGTGATCTACCGGATGTTCGCGGGATAGCCCGGCGAGCGCGGCGAGGCGACCCGACGGTCCACGGCGGTCTACGGAGGATGCTCGAGGCATGGACGCCCATCTGCTCACACTGATCACGTTCATCCCGGTCCTGGGCATGGTCGTGGTGCTGCTCATGCCGAACGGGCAGGAGCGGCTGATCAAGATCATCTCGGCCGTGTTCACCGCGGTGCCGCTCGCGCTGTCGATCCGCCTGCTGCGCCTCTACGACCCCTCGACGGCGGCGTTCCAGTTCCAGGAGCACCATGCCTGGATCCCGAGCTTCTCGATCGAGTACTTCATGGGCGTCGACGGCATGAGCGTGGTGATGATCGTGCTCACGACGCTGCTCTCGTTCCTCTGCATCTTCGCGTCGTGGAAGATCTCGAAGGCGGTGAAGGGCTACTTCTCGCTCTTCCTGCTGCTCGAGACCGGCATGCTCGGGGTCTTCGTGTCGCTCGACTTCGTGCTCTTCTACCTGTTCTGGGAAGTCATGCTGCTGCCGATGTACTTCCTGATCGGGATCTGGGGCGGTCCACGGCGGGAGTACGCGGCGATCAAGTTCTTCCTCTATACCCTCGCCGGCAGCGTGCTGATGCTGCTGGCCATCCTGGCGCTCTACTTCCACGCGGATCCGCATACCTTCAACATGGTCACCCTGATGGAGAACCCGGGTCCCTACGGCTACTGGTTCCGCACGCTGGTCTGGTTCGGGCTCTTCATCGGCTTCGCCATCAAGGTGCCGAGCTTCCCCTTCCACACCTGGCTGCCGGACGCGCACGTCGAGGCGCCAACCGCGATCTCCGTCATCCTGGCCGGTGTCCTGCTCAAGCTCGGAACCTATGGCATGCTGCGCATCAACTTCTCGATGCTGCCGGAGGCGACGCGGAGCCTGGTCGGGGTGATCGCGGTGCTCGCGGTGATCAACATCATCTACGGTGCGCTCTGCGCCATGGCGCAGAAGGACATGAAGAAGCTGGTCGCCTACTCGTCGATCAGCCACATGGGCTTCGTGATGCTCGGGCTCGCCGCCCTGAACGAGGCCGGGTTCAACGGCGCCGTGTTGCAGATGTTCAATCACGGGACGATCACCGGCATGCTGTTCCTGATCGTCGGTGTGATCTACGACCGGGCGCACCACCGCGAGATCGACGGCTTCGGTGGCCTCATGGTGCGCATGCCGATCTATGCCGGCATCACCTCGCTCGCCTTCTTCGCCTCGCTCGGGCTGCCGGGGCTGTCGGGCTTCTGGGGCGAGGTCATGGTGCTGCTGGGAGCCTTCACGGTCTACAAGGGCTTCACCATCGCCGCCACCCTGGGCATCGTGCTCGGGGCTGCCTACCTGCTGTGGACGCTGCAGCGGATGTTCCTCGGTCCGCTGAACGAGAAGTACGCCAACCTGCCGGAGATCAGCGGTCGGGAGATCTTCACGCTGGCACCGCTCGGGGCCATCGTGATCCTGCTCGGCATCTACCCGACCTGGATGATCGACGTCTTCCGGGAGTCGCTGGCCGGCATCCTGGCCTTCGTCAGCTAGCAGACGGGTGCCGGAGGGCGCCGTCGCGCCACGCGGCCAGAGAGGAAACGCTGCGATCATGGAACCGATCCCGAATCTCCAGAGCCTGGGGCACTTCCTGCCGGAGCTGATCCTGACGGGCACCATCCTGCTGGTCGTCGTGATCGACCTCGCGGCCAGGCGGCACGGCGCGCGCGGCGCCGTCCTCGGCGTGTCGCTGCTCGGCCTGGTGCTCGCCACGCTGTTCGCCGTGCGCGGCTACGACACGCAGGTGCTCCTGTTCTCGGGAATGATCGCCGTCGATCCGCTGGCGACCTACGCCAAGCTCCTGTTCTTCACGGCGACGGCGCTCGTGCTCCTGGTCTCGCACCTGTCCCCGGATACCCGTGAGATGCGACTCGGGGAGTACACGGCCCTCGTCCTGACCACCGCCCTCGGCATGTCGCTGATGGCGGCGTCGACGAACCTGCTGATGATGGTGCTGGCGATGGAGACGCTCAGCATCCCGTCCTACATCCTGGCCGGGTTCCTGCGCTCGAACCGGCGGTCGAGCGAGGCGGCGCTCAAGTACGTGATCTACGGCGCGGCGTCTTCCGGCGTCATGCTCTACGGTTTCTCGATCCTCTACGGCATCACCGGCTCGACCAGTCTCTTCGACTTCGCGATCCACCTCGGACCGGAGTCACCGCACCGGCTGGCGGTGCTGGTGGCGGTCGGCTTCGTGCTGGCGGGCTTCGGTTTCAAGATCTCGAGCGTGCCCTTCCATTTCTGGACGCCGGACGTCTACGAGGGCGCCCCGACCCCGATCGCCGCCTTCCTGTCGGTGGCCTCCAAGGCGGCCGGATTCACTTTGATGATACGCTTCTTCTACTCCGGCCTGGCGCAGGTCGGCGCCCTGGGCGGCTGGGTCCCGATCGGCAACGTCGACTGGCCGGGGCTGATCGCGATCATCGCCGCCGCCACCATGACGCTCGGCAACCTGGCCGCCCTGCCGCAGAACAACCTGAAGCGGCTGCTCGCCTACTCGACCATCGCCCACGCCGGCTACATGCTGATGGGCTTCGTGGTGCTGACGCCTCTGGGCGTGCAGGCGGTGCTGTTCTACCTGGGCGTCTACCTGATCATGAATCTGGGCGCCTTCTTCGTGGTCATCATGGTCTCGCGCGTGGCCGGGGGCGAGGACATCAGCTTCTACCGCGGGCTCGGCTGGCGCTCCGCGTTTCTCGGTGTCTCGATGGCGATCTTCCTGTTCTCCCTGACCGGCATCCCGCCGAGCGCCGGTTTCATCGGCAAGCTCTATATCTTCGCGGCCGTGATCGAGCAGAAGGTCTACTGGCTGGCCATCGTGGGGATCCTGAACTCCGTCGTGTCGCTCTACTACTACGCGCGGGTGATCAAGGCCATGTTCCTCCGCGACCTCGGCGAGGGCGACGACCGCAGTCCGCTCGTCGTGCCGGTCGCGGCGCGCGTGCTCCTCGCCGTGCTCGTCATCCCCACGCTGCTGTTCGGCGTCTACTGGAGTCCGCTGTGGAACCTGGTGGCGCGCTCGGCGGCGTTCATCGCCCCCTGACCCGCCACTCCAGGGCCGCCGCAGCTGGCGACGGCCGCCCGGGTTCCCCGTCGCCGGCATCCGGCACCGCGCTGCCGGCCCGGGAACTTCCGGCCTCCCGCGCCGATTCAACAGGGGGACGACACGAGACCACGGTCTCGCTGTACCCTCGCCCCCCCGGCGGCTTGACATGGACCGGACATTCGAGGAGCGAGTCCCGCGCGACGGCCGGGCGCGGAACCTGCGGCGGGCGATCGCCTCCCGGTCGCGCGCCGGAGCACTGATCGCGCTCGCGACCACGACGCTCGCGACATCGGGTGCGCTCGCCCAGGGGCGGTGGATCGACATCGGCTCCGGGACCGTCGAGCGCATCCTTGCCTACGACGACCCCGAGACCTGGCAGGAGCTGCCGCCCTTCGCGTTCGGCACCTATCCGGCCGGCAACCTGATGTGGCTCGAGCTGCTGCCACTCGCCTGCGACCGCCTGCCGGAGCCCGCACTCTGCGACCCGGAGGTGTTCGTGGTCGCCTACGACGCGTCGCTCGACGCCGGCAGCTGCCCCTGCTCGGGGGTTCTCCTCCAGGAGATCGAGGTGCAGATCCACTACGACGCGGATGTCGTGCGCGCCCTCGGCGCGCGCGAGTCCGATCTCCGATTGGTGGTCTACGAGGCGTCACGCGGTGCCTGGACCGACATGCCGCGCGGCTTCGAGGTCGATGTCGAGCGGGACGTCGTGCGCGGCTGGCAGGCAAGCCACGTGAGCCAGACCTACGCCGTGCTCGCCGGACCGCCGGGCGACAGCCAGAGCTGGGGGGCGATCAAGGCCCACTGGCTCCGCTGAGTCCCGGCCGGCCCGCCGGACCGCTGCAGCCGGACGGCAAGTGCCACTGGAGCAAGGTCTTGGCGCTGCCGATAGGATCTCAGGCGGTCCGCACGTGGCTCGAGGTGACGCGCCGTGATAGGCTGGATCTGGCGTCAGGCGGGGCGGATACGGGCGGCCAGCGTCCACGGGACGGCGCCGCACGGCCGGATCATCCCGGAGGCGAGATGGGGATTGTCGTGTATCACCTTGGGAACCCGTCGCCCGCCGGCCGCGGACGGCCGCTGGCGGGCCCAAGCCCCGGCGTGACCCCGGTCACGCATGGCCGCGGGTTCGCCGCTGGCCGCGATGGTTTCCCGCAGGACCCCGGCGATCGCCGAAGCGGATCGGCACCTGCCGGGTCGTCGTCGCAGCTCCAGACGAGCTCCCAGAAAGGATCGAGCGCCATGCATCGGCCCACGACCCTGCCCGGCATCGTCCTCCTCCTGGCGCTGCTGGCGGCCGCGTTGCTCCCGACCGATGCCGGAGCTCAGTACTTCGGCAAGAACAAGGTCCAGTACGACGACTTCGAGTGGGCCGTCATCGAGACCGACCATTTCCACGTCTACTTCTACAAGGACGAGGAGGACTCGGCGAAGGACGCGGCGCGGATGGCCGAGCGTGCCTACGAGCGCCTGTCGGCGATCCTCGACCACGAGGTCGAGCGCCCGATCCCGCTCATCCTCTACGCCTCGCACACCGATTTCCAGCAGACCAACGCCCTGGCCGGCCTGATCAGCGAGGGCACCGGCGGTGTCACCGAGACCTACAAGCGTCGCGTCGTCCTGCCGTTCACCGGCACCTACGGTGAGTTCGATCATGTCCTGAACCACGAGTTGGTCCACGCCTTCCAGATCGACATCCTGATGGGCGGGGAGCGCAGCTCGCTGGCGCGTCTGGCCTACTCGCCGCCCCTCTGGTTCATGGAGGGCATGGCCGAGTACCTGTCGATCGGCCGGGTCGACGAGCACACCCACATGTGGCTGCGCGACGCGTCGCTCGAGGGCTACCTGATCGGCCTCGAGGAGCTGGCATACGTCGGCGACATCCGCGTCTACCGCTTCGGCCAGTCGATCATGGCGTTCATCGCCGAGCGCTACGGCCTGCAGAAGATCGGCGAGCTTCTCAAGGGGGCGGCGCGGCGCGGCAACCTCGAGCGCGCGATGCAGGCCTCGCTCGGCATCTCGGTCGCCGACCTGTCGAAGGAGTGGACCGAGCACGTGCGCAAGGTCCACCTGCCGCAGATCGCCGAGTTCGACAAGCCCGAGGTCTACGGCCAGCAGCTGACCGACCACGTCGACGACCTCTCGCAGCTCAACATCGCGCCGTCGGTCTCGCCGGACGGGGACCTCATGGTCTACCTGTCCGACTCGAGCCTCTACAACGATATCTACCTGGCCTCGGCGATCGACGGCAAGCGGCTGCGCAAGCTGGTCGAGGGCGAGCGCACGGCGGACTTCGAGTCCCTGCGGTTCCTGACCGCCTCCATGGCCTGGTCGCCCGATCAGTCGACGATCGCCTTCGCCGCCAAGATGGGCGGCGAGGACGCCATCTACCTGGTCGATGCCGAGAACGGCGACGTACGCGATCGGCTACGCTTCGGCTTCGACGGCATCCAGAGCCCGAGCTTCTCGCCGGACGGGCGCGCGCTGGTGTTCGTCGGCCTGCAGGGGGGACGCTCCGACCTCTTCATCACCGACGTGGACGGCGGCCATCTCAGGCGGCTGACCGACGATCGCTACGGCGACCGGGATCCGACCTGGTCGCCGGACGGGCAGCGGATCGCCTTCAGCACCGATCGTGGCCCGGGCACGAATTTCAAGACGCTCGACTTCGACGACCTGCGGATCGCGATCTACGATCTCGAGAGCGGCCAGGTCCGGGTGCTACCCGGTCAGGTCGGCAAGAACATCTCGCCGCAGTGGTCGGCGGATGCGACGAAGATCGCCTACGTCTCCGACCGCACCGGGATCTCCAACATCTTCATCGTCGATGTCGTCACCGGGGAGCACTTCCAGCTCACCAACCTGCTCACCGGCGTCAGCGGCATCACCGAGCACAGCCCGCCGCTCTCCTGGTCGGCCAGCGGCAACCGCATGGTCTACAGCGTGTTCTCGCGCGGCGGCTGGGACATCTTCGCGATCAAGAACCCCGTCGAGCTGCTCGAGGAGCGCACCGTGGTCGAGCCCGAGGTGCTGGCGCACGAGGGCACGCGGTCGCGCCGCGCGCTCCGGGTCGGCGATGCGGCGATCGACGAGAGTGCGCGCGGCATCCTCGACGCCGCGCGGCCGGCGCCACGCGACGACCGCGCGTCCACCCTGACCGCCGGCTCCGAGCAGCCGGCCGGCCGGGGGAGCGGCAACGCCGCCCGTGCGGACGACGACACGACGGCGGTCGCGGCCTCGGGCGCGACCGGTGACGCGGCCGCCGGCGAGGCACCGGAGGAGGCCGGCGGGACCGGCACGGTGGCGGACGAACCGACCGGGATACCGCTCGAGGGAGGCGAGGCCGGTCTGGTCGGCGGCGCCGCCCGCAGCGGCGACCGGGCGGCGACGGCAGCCGAGACGCCCGGACGGTCCGGCGCGCCGGACGACGCGCGGCCGACCCCCGGCGAGCAGAGCGTCGCGCCCGCCGAGGACACCGGCGAGGACTTCGCGGCCGACCTGGGCGAAGACGAAGCCGTCTTCGCCGATGCCGATGCCGACTACGACGAGGACGACGAGGACGAGGAGCCGGTCGACATCGACTACCGGCCACCGGCGCCGGATGCGACGACCTACCGGATCCGGGACTACGAGATCCACTTCTCGCCCGACGTCGTGGTGGGCGGCGGTGGCTTCGCCACCGGGCTCGGCGTCGCCGGGCAGTTCGCCATCGGGCTGTCCGACGTGCTCGGCAATCACCGGATCCAGTTCGCCGCGAACGTCTTCGGCAACCTCTCGGACTCGGACCTCTTCCTGACCTACCTGAACCTCGAGCATCGCACCAACTGGGGGGTCAGCATCTTCCAGTTCCGGAACGACTACCTGAGCTTCACCGACAACGCCATTTTGCGACTCGATCGGGAGCTCTATCGCGGGGCCGAGATCTTCGTGAGCCGGCCGTTCTCCAAGTTCCGGCGCATCGAGTTCGGCGTGCAGGGGGTGTCGGTCGACCGGCGCGGGTTCGACGGGGACGATGGGGACATCGAGACCGGTCTCGGTGTCGACTTCGAGGGGCGCGTCTTCTTCGTGCGCCCCGAGCTGGCGCTGGTCGGCGACAACGTGCTCTACGGCTCGACCGGCCCGATCGCCGGTAGCCGGTCGCGCCTCAGCATCGCGCGCTCCTTCGGTGATCTGCCGTTCACGACCGCCGTCGTCGATCTGCGGAAGTACCTGAACGTCCGCCAGCGCTACGTCTTCGCCTTCCGGGCGATGAGCGCCTCGTCCTTCGGCGAGACCCCGCAGCACTTCCGGATCGGTGGTCCCTACACGATCCGCGGCTACGACTTCGAGGAGTTCCGCGGCACCAACGTCGGGGTCCTGAACGCCGAGTTCCGCTTCCCGCTGATCGAGCAGCTGCGGCTCGGCTTCCCGTTGCCGCTCGAGTTCCGCGGCATCCGGGGCAACGTCTTCTTCGACGCCGGGGCGGCGTTCGATCGCCACGAGACCTTCAAGGCCTTCGACGGGTCGGGCGGCGGGCTGGTGAAGCTCGAGGACATCCGCGCGTCCTACGGCATCGGTGCGCGCCTGAACCTGGGGTTCCTGATCGTGCGCTGGGACCTCGCGCAGCGCACCGACCTGTCGAGCAACCTCGGTGCCGCGAAGGCGACGTTTGCGATCGGCGGCGATTTCTAGCCCGTCCAGGTCGGGCCCCGGTCACCGGCGGTCACTGCCGGTCGGCCGGACGCGCTGCCAGCTGCGTGCCACCGCATAGGCGATGCCACCGCTCAGGAGGGCCGTGAGCAGGCCCACCGGCACGCACCCCACGAACGCCGGCAGGATGAGCGGCTCGACCCAGGGCCAGACCTCCGCCCGCGCCTGGGGCAGGGGCGGGATCGAGCGCCCGAGCAGCCACGCGCCGACCTTCACATCGAGAACCAGGAAGAAGGCCATCGTCCAGGGGTTGGCGACGTTCGAGCCGGCGATGGTCACGACCTTGTTGAGGCGCAGCACCCAGGCCAGTCCGATCGCCGTCACCGTGTGCAGGCCGACCGTCGGCGTCGGTCCGACGAAGGCCCCGACCCCGAAGGCGAGCGCCAGCCGCTTCGGCGACGACTCCTCGGTCAGGAGCAGACGCAGGCGGTGCACCAGTCGCCGCCACCATGTTCGTGGAGTCCACACGGGGGATCATCCTGTCGATCGCCGCCTGACGTGTCAAGGCGGCTCGCGGCCGCCGGGCCCGGACGCCGGCGCGCTTGCGGCCCTCGCCCGGCTGCGACATAATCGCCCGCCTCGATGACCGGCAACCCGACGCGAGGTCCCATGGCACAGGAACAGGTCTACATCGCCCGCCGGGCGCACTTTTCGGCCGCCCACCGGCTCTACAACCCCCGATTCGACGACGCCGCGAACTGGGAGACCTTCGGTGCGTGCAACAACCCGCGGGGTCACGGTCACAACTACGTCGTGGAGGTCTGGCTGCGCGGCCCG